>DGDX01000126.1:929-2924 GCA_002385665.1 Firmicutes bacterium UBA3941 | reverse complement strand
CCAGGAAGAAGTCGATATGAAACAGGATATTGTACTCGGTTCAGGCCACATGACTGTCGAACAAATTCTGGGCGTCCTTAACGCTATTCCTATGGAGTTGACCTTTATCGATGATGAAGATACAAACAGATTTTTCTCAGATCATACACCACGTTTCAAACGTCCGGATATGGCCATTGGCAGGGATGTTCACTCATGTCATCCACCTAAGGTTGACCGTATGGTTAGTAAGATCATTGAGGACTTCCGTGCTGGTACCAAAGACAAGTATGAATTTTTTGCTTATCTTGATGATGAACCAGTCTATATCCGCTATATAGCCGTAAGAAACGAAAAGGGCAAATATCTGGGTACCTTGGAAGCAGTCGAAGAACTGGGCTATGCAGAAAAACATTTTACCACCAGGAAAAGGGCCAAGACTAATTTATAAGCTTAATTTTTTCAATCTATTTTGCTTATACCATCATAACACAGGGCAGGCTATTCCCTTTTGGTAAGATACTCCAATATAGCGGATGGCATGGATTTCCGTGCCTACCGCAGCGCCAATATCGTTATCGACATAGCTTATAGTCAGAGCAAGGAAGACTAACTTAGGTATGAATAAGGAGGGCCATGATGGACAGTGGGTTGACAGGCAACAATTCAGACTATGGACAGTTAATAATCATTGCCGTATTGACATTAATTGCATCTATACTGCCAGAGATTATATTCAGAGAATGGATAGGTTCCGTCCCAGCCCTCCTATCTCTTGTAAAGCTAATCATATTATTGCTAGCCTACATTCTATTCCGATATCTGAAGAATAGTAAAATTTCAAAATATACTTTAGTTTTAGGCGTTATCATTTTAGTTGAGATACTAACAAAGTTCACTACTTCATCTTCTTTATGGCAGGAAACTTTTGATAGGAACTCATTTGTAGGAAACTTTGGTGGATCCATATTATTAAAGCTTATTGGCATTATACCTGTAGTTGCTGTACTTATTGCTCTATTTAGATCACCTGCAGAAGTATATATTTCTAAGGGCGATTTATCCATAAAAGCAGATGAAATAAAGTGGCTTGGTATAAGAAAACATATGATAAGCTGGAGAAAGTTAGCCATCATATCTGCCTTATGTATTTCTACAGGTACAGTTCTGCTAACAATCTTCACGGTGACGGGGATATCAGCAAAGATAAATACAGATAACCTTATGAAGTACATTCCATTCGTAGTTATTTTCGCATTGTTAAACTCACTTTGTGAAGGCATTGTATATAGAAGTGCTATATTAGGATCACTAAAAAACGTATTGCCCAAGAATCAGCTGATGATTTTAGCAGCAATGATATTTGGCATAGCTCACTACTACGGAGCACCCAGTGGTATTGTAGGAGTTATAATGAGTTTTTTACTTGGATGGTATTTATGTAGAAGTATGTATGAAACAAAGGGTTTTGTTTCATCATGGATAATACATTTCATGCAGGATATTGTAATTTTCGCTACTATACTCTTATTGGGTAATTATTATTAACCAGGTTTTCGTGCTTTTATCCAATGGATATGAAACATTTTCATACCATAGCTATATTCAAATTTGTGAATTTATCGGGCGTATCCATCGTACCGACGGTGTATTGTTTTCCTTTTACTCATAAAACTGGGTCAAGCGTATGGTTCCCGCACCGATCTCTACCGTCGCCACGAAAAAGCAGCAGTTCTACCCGCATGGTCTGATCCACATCACCGAAGACCAGGTACATCCGCTCCGTATCAATTTGAGTAGCATGTAGCCGCACGCCATATACCCCATCGGTAAATTTCGCTGCCAATGAGGATACTGATACCTCCTCCAGTCTAAATCTTAGGGCAAGATGCCTGAAAAAGAATCCTTCGAAAGTATGATTCTACAAAAAATCCTCTCATACTTTAGTATGAGAGGCCAGTTAAGGCCTGTATTAATGTGGCTATATAAATCATTCAACTGTTTGATTCTTCAGCA
>DGDX01000126.1:0-593 GCA_002385665.1 Firmicutes bacterium UBA3941 | reverse complement strand
TTTGCTGTGACTGACTCATATTGTCATAAGCGGCAAGGTAGGCATGACTTTTCAGCAGTAAAACAAGCTGACGGTTCAGCGGGGGCAGTATAACCAGAGTAACGCAAACCACAGTAAGGGCAATCACCGCAACCTCTGCGCCGGGGAGCCTCACGGAGGTCACAGCCATTCCCAGGACGCCTCCGCAAAGAACACCGAATACATTGGCTGAAAGTCCAATGCCAAAGGTTTGTGCCGAGTTATCACTATAATCCAGCATTTCTCCAAGGATGCTCCACCAAAACAGGTCAAAAATACCGCAGGCACCCAGCATTAACGTATCCACAATCAGATAGTCGGCGGGGTTGCGCCCCAGCAGCATAAAGCTGATGAAAGCTCCCATGATCATTGCCATTCCGATATACAAAATTCTGGAGCGCTTGGCTTTCATAGGCAGGTTGCGCATAATTGCAAGTGCTACAATATAAGGCACTGTCCAATACCAGCTCACCAGCCCCGTTAGATGCTCAAAAGCAGGGTTGATGACCTGATACATCAGCCCGGAATTAATTGTGATGATAAAGACAAAAAGACACAACAATAACAGCGGGTTT
>DGDX01000094.1:11896-12672 GCA_002385665.1 Firmicutes bacterium UBA3941 | reverse complement strand
GGCGGTGCCGCTGCCTTCAATCTCGCAATGGGTGAAGGGGATAAGGAAAAAGCGGTCTACTATGTGGGGAATGCAGCGGTGATGCTGTTTGTACTCGGACTTATACTTAGCGTTATAACTCAGATCTTTTTAACCCCTTTGTTAAGGTTTTTTGGCGCACCTGAAAATGTTCTGGATTACGCCAGGGTCTATACCCGGATCACCTCCTTGGGTTTTCCCTTTCTTATTGTTTCCAACGGCGGCGGACATTTGATACGGGCTGACGGCAGCCCCAGGTATGCCATGCTTTGTAATATAACGGGCGCAATTATCAACACCATTCTGGACCCCATATTTATATTTGTGTTTAATATGGATATGGCCGGCGCCGCTCTGGCTACGGTAATCGGTCAGCTGTTCTCATTTTTAATGGCTGTTCGGTATTTTCGAAACTTTAAGACGGTAAGCCTTCGCAGGCATCATTTTGCGCCGGTATGGTCATATATAAGGCGCATTGTCTCCTTAGGTACGGCACCTGCTTTTAATCAGGTGGCCATGATGGTGGTTCAAATAATTATGAACAAGTCCCTCATCCACTACGGTGCCTTATCCGTATATGGTGAATCTATTCCCCTGGCTGTTGCCGGTATCATCAACAAGGTGGCTATGATTTTCTTTTCCCTTATCATCGGCATATCTCAAGGTATGCAGCCCATAGCCAGTTTTAATTATGGAGCCAAAAAATATGATAGGGTGAAGGGTGTCTATAAAATAGCTATCCGTTCCGGCCTGGTTGT
>DGDX01000094.1:0-11646 GCA_002385665.1 Firmicutes bacterium UBA3941 | reverse complement strand
TCCAAGGAATACTTTGATTTTGCAACGTCCTATTTTCGTATATATATGTTATTTACTTTCTTAAACTGTGTACAACCTGTATCATCCAATTTATTCACATCCATAGGTAAGCCAAAGAAGGGTATCTTCCTGTCCCTGACCAGGCAGATCATCTTCCTGCTACCTTTAATAGTCCTTCTACCACTTTTTTGGGGGATTGATGGTATCATGTACGCAGGGCCTGTTGCCGATCTGGCAGCGGCGGTTGTATCGGGAACTATGGTTTTGGCTGAGTTTCGCATTATGGGAAAAAATCCACTGCCAGTGCAAGCTGATTAATTGGAGAAAAAGCCTATTCTATGGTATATTTTAGGCATATATACCATTATAATTTTTGTTGCCTTTTATCTATATCGTTGATATAATAGACCTCGTGGGTAAAAATATAGTCGATCTAGGAGGACGTTTTTCAATGGTATCAATTACGGTTTATCTTATGGGTTTGGGGGCTATTGTCTCTCTAATCTATGCCTTCTATAATTTCCAAAAGGGAACTAAAATGGAGCATGGGACACTTGTAATGCAGGACATTGCAGGGGCCATAAGGGAAGGTGCAGATGCCTTTTTAAAAAGAGAGTTTGCCATTAGTACCCCAGTCATCGTTGGAATAGCGGTATTATTTGGTGTCATATTTACGCCTTGGGCTGGATTGTCTTTCTTACTTGGTGCTGCTATGAGTGCCTTTGCCGGATTGGTAGGTATGAAAGCTGCGGTCATATACAATGAACGCGTTGCCAATGAAGCTCGTTTGGGCGTAGAAAGAAAAGATCCATCAACCTTGGGGAAGGCGCTAAACGTTGCTTTCCGAGGCGGCTCAGTAATGGGCCTGTCGGTTGGTGGGTTTGCTATGTTGGGGCTTCTTACATTGTACTTAATTGTTGGTATTATGATGCAGTACAGCGACTTAGAAAACCTTGTCGAGGTGACCAGCTGGGTTGGACTTAAGTTTGTAGTTTTCCCCCAGGTCCTGGCATGTTATTCTCTGGGTTGCTCTTCAATCGCTGTATTCAATCGACTTGGTGGCGGTATTTATACCAAGGGCGCGGATATGGGTGCGGATTTGGTAGGAAAAACCGAGCTGGGGCTACCGGAAGACGACCCACGAAACCCAGCGGTTATAGCTGACTGTGTTGGGGACAACGTTGGTGACGTAAACGGCAATGGTTCCGACTTACTGGAGAGTACCATTGGCTCCGTTGTAGCATCCTCAGTATTGCCCACTGCTATCCACACCGCTGCTATTAATTCAAAAACCCCCATCAGTACTGAGTTGATTACTCGTATGATGCAATATCCCTTTGCATTCTTTGGTGTCGGCTTACTCGCTTGCGTTTTGGGTGTTGCCTATGTGCTTTTGAGAAAGCCAAGCAATAATTTAAGCAGGGAGCTTAACATCTCCCTATGGAGTTCGGCGGCTATTATAGCTGTTGCTACCCTCGTGCTAAGCTATTATTTCTTTGCCGGTTTTGATTATACGGGTGTAGGTTTCCGTTTTGGCTGGATATCCCCATGGTTAAGTGCCATAGTGGGAATCATTGCAGGTATTTTACTGGGTATTATTGCGGAAGTATATACAAGTGAGAAATATAAGGAGACAAGAAATGTTGCCAGTTTGGCTAAGGAAGGTGCAGCTCTGGTTATTATCGGCGGGACCAGCACCGGCTGGAGGAGCTGTCTGCCTGCTTGTGTTACTTTGGGCGGCGGTATCATAATCTCAAGCTTTTTCTCAGGGCTCTATGGATCGGCTATTGCGGCAGTTGGCATGCTTTCATTCGTTGTAGCCACTGTTACAGTAGATACCTATGGTCCAATTTCCGACAATGCCGGGGGTATTGCGGAGATGTCCCAGCTGGATAGTGAAGTTCGGGAGATTACCGACAGCTTGGACTCCCAGGGTAACACCACTGCAGCCATTGGTAAGGGCTTTGCTATTGGATCCGGTGTTCTGGCAGCACTCTCCATGATGATGTCCTTTGCCAGCGGCGGTGATGCTGGTGGAGAATTGAATATTCTCAACTATCTAGCCCTTGGAGGCGCATTCTTTGGCGTAGGTCTTATGCATTGGCTCTCCGGTGTAATGCTCAACTCGGTATGTCGTAACGCAGAACAGATGGTGGACGAGGTACGCAGGCAGATGCGGGAGAATCCTGGTATTCTGACCGGTGAAATGAAGCCGGATTACAATGCTTGTATTGATATATGTACAAGAAGCGGTATCGCTGAGATGAAGAAGCCGGTTCTGGTATCCCTGCTGGCACCAATTGTCGGTGGTTTCGTCTTTGGACCCATATTTGTCGGCGGTTTTCTGTTGGGTACCATCCTGGACAGTTGTGTAATGGCAATGTCAACTGCAAACAGTGGCGGTACATGGGATAATGCCAAGAAGTATGTAAAATCCCTACAAGCTCAGTTGGTTGAAGAGTATGGTGAGGACGGCTTTAATGAGATTCATAACGCCAGCATCATCGGTGATACCGTTGGTGACGGATACAAGGATGTAGTCGGTCCCAACCAGGACATCATGATCAAGATGATGGCAACTGCTGCAGTTGTTATGCTACCGGTTATGAATGCCTTTAATTTAGTTTCCCTTTTAGTTAAATAAGGAGCGGCTAGTACGCATATAAAATGTGCATTAGGTTGTATAATGAAATAGATGGCTGTAAAGGCTCCCCAGGAGTTTTTGCAGCCTTTTTTATTATAAGCTTTTTATGGTGACCTTAATGGTGTTTTTATCTGTGTGAATATAATCATTATCCTGTGTAAGAGTATATTGACAAACCGGTTGCTGCTTGTTAGGATATTGTTGAAGGATAAGAAATTACACTATATAAATAAATAGGGGATACTGGCCACTTTTATAGGGATGTATCCCTATTTTATCGCTGGCACTTCGACTTTCATAGCATTTTGGGAACATAGTAAGGGGAGGGTCACTATGAATTCCTATGAGCAGGATTATTTCAAGGCCATGAAATATGAATACCCCAGTAGAATTCCCACTGAGGTGTCCCTGTTGCCCGCCACATGGGCCAAATACGGCGAGGCCCTTGAGGAGATCGTAATCAGATACCCTACTATCTTCAGGGGATATGTAAAGGGCAGTTATAAGCATAACATAAAGCCCGAAACCTACCATGAAGGGGAACATATAGATGTTTGGGGATGTGTATGGAGCAATATCCACGATGGTATGGAAGCCATTGTAACCCATCATCCGGTCCCCACCAGGGGAGCGGTAAGGCAGTTAAAGGCCCCGGAAGAAGATGCCGGTCTTCCCCATGGGTTTATGTATTTGAGATTGGCGGATCTGCGAGGTTTTGAAGAGCTTATGATTGATTTTGCAGAGGAGCCGCCCGAACTACAGCTGTTGATCGATATTGTGCTTGAGTATAACATGCGACAATTAAAGATAATACTCGAAAACAACAAGTCGAAGGTCCTGTATTTTGGCGATGATCTTGGTATGCAGGACAGCCTCCCCATAAGTCCGGATAAATGGCGGAAGTATTTAAAGCCATGTTATATGAAGATGTATCAATATACCCATGACCACGGTAGGTATGTGTATATGCACAGCGATGGGCAAATATATCCCATTATCCCGGATCTGATTGAATGCGGGGTTAATATCATCAATCCCCAATTTCGGGCAAATGGTCTGGACAATCTGGTGAAGACCTGTAAGGGCAAGGTGTGTGTGAACCTGGACCTGGATCGCCAGATGTTCCCATTCTGCACACCTGAAGATATTGACGATCATATAAGGGAAGCCGTAGAAAAATTGGGATCACCGGAGGGTGGCCTTATGCTGCTTGCTGAGTGTGCCCCTGATGTACCTTTGGAGAATATCGAGGCTATCTGCAGCTCACTTGAGAAATACAGCCTGTTTTTTTCATAATCTTTAATCAGGCTCTAAAGCATTATCCGGTCCCTAACCTATAGAAGGGTAGCCTCCGATACCATTGAAAGATGCCCGGGGCAAACCATTTTTACAAATAATACAGGTTTATTATAGTATATAGTTTTTGCAGTAGGTATCACTACTACACTTTAATAAAACAAATATCTATATAGGAGGAAAATTCCATGACAAAACAATTTCCCCGAACAGAGGTAGGCGGTGTATCCCTGTCCAGAATGATTATTGGAACCAACTGGATACTGGGGTATAGCCATACGACCGTTGCTGCCGACAACTTTATCAGACAAAACCATGACACCCCCGAAAAGATCGCGAATATGTTGGAGGTCTTTTTGGAATCTGGTGTCGATACAATAATGGGCCCGTTTAATGGCAACCCCATGTTGGTAAATGCTGTGAGGAATGCCGAAGACAGGACGGGTAGGGGTATGATTATCATTGATACTCCCATCATCAATGTAGATAATTCACCGGAGGCCAGGGCTGAGGCTGAAAAAACTATTGCGGCGAGCAAAAAGCTGGGAGCTACTTTTTGTCTTCCCCATCACAGCTCAGTAGAGGAACTAGTTAATAAGAATAAGAAGATCATAGACAGACTTCCGGATTATTTGGCCATGATCAGAGATCATGATATGGTACCGGGCCTTTCCGCTCATATGCCCGAGCTGGTCGTATACTCCGATCTCAATAATTATGATGTTGAAACCTATATACAGATCTATAACTGCATGGGCTTTTTGATGCAGGTAGAGGTTGAATACATCCACAAAGTCATCTGGGATGCAAAAAAACCCGTTATGACTATAAAGCCCATGGCTGCAGGCCGAGTTAGCCCCTTTGTAGGCTTGACCTTCTCCTGGCATACCATCAGGCCCTGTGATATGGTTACCGTTGGCTGCCTAACACCGGATGAGGCCAGGGAAGATATAGAGATTTCCTTGGCAGCGCTGGAATCCCGTCGACCGGATTTAGAGGGACGGAGCAGCCCCAAAAAGACAGACATAATGAAATAACTGCTATAGAATGCTATCCAGTATTGGGCCTTTGAGTCCAATACTGGATTCTTTATGTTAATTTAACTTTATCGATTATAGATACAAACTAAACTAGCTGATAGGGGGAATGGGTATTATGAAACGTTCTCAAATTAATGCTGCTATCAGGGAAGCCAGCAAGGCCTTTGAAAGACACCACTGGATTCTTCCGCCAAACCCAAGATGGGATGTGACGGACTTCGGGCTTGGAGACTTTGACCGCATTGGTCTTGTTTTGGTTAATTTAGCCGAGCAGCCGGAGTACTGCGAGAAAATCATGTATGTCAAAAAGGATCAGGTTACACCCACCCATTACCATGCAAAGAAGAAGGAGGATATTATCTGCAGGTGGGGAGTATTGGCGATAGAGATATCATCCCAAGATGAGACAGTAAGGCTACAGATCAACGGTGAGGAAAGGGACATTTCAGCCAATGAGCCCATCTATCTGAAAGCGGGGGAGAGGATAACCATGACCCGGGGGATAAGGCATTCCTTCTGGGCACACAGCGATTACGCCATAGTGGGTGAGGTATCTACGGCCAACGATGATGTGGCAGATAACTTCTTTGACAATCCCGATATAGGCAGATTCAGCGAAATACTGGAAGATGAACCGGCCTTGGTCAGGCTGGTAAGCGATTAATAGAGAGATATGCCGGATATTGACTATATAACATGAAAAAGGGGCGATGTTTAATACATTCGCCCCTGGTTTTATACTTAAATCTCTTTTAATGCTTCCGTTAGGAGCTTGTTGATTATCTGGGGATTTGCCTTTCCCCCTAGCTTCCTCATGATTTGACCAACGAAAAAACCATGTACTTTTTTGCTCCCGGCCTTATATTCCTCAAGGGCCTTGGGGTTTTCCGACAGAACTTCCTGTATGGTGCTGCTGATAAGGCTTGTATCGTTGATCATTCCCAGCTTGTTCTTCTCTACATACTCCACTGGGTCGATACCCTCCTCCAGAATAAGGGAGAGTATTTTTTTACCCACATTGCGATTGATGGTTCTGCCATCTACCAGCTCTATAAGCTTTGCAAACTTTTGGCAGTCAATCCTTACATCATCCTCGCCCTTATTGTCACCCTTGGCTATGCTGAGCAGCTCAACTATAATCCAGTTGGCTACTTCCTTGGGATTATTGTAGTATTGCAAGGTCTCATCGAAGATATTCGATAGGTTTTTACTCCTTGTGATTATTTCGCTGTCATATTCAGGCAAGCCAAGCTTCTGGGTCAATCTTATGAACTTATCCTGTGCCGTTTCAGGTAGATTGGATCGAACAGCGTCTATCCATTCATCATCTATGAAAACCGGCATAATATCGGGATCGGGGCAATATCGATAGTCGGTGGCATCCTCTTTCCCGCGCATGGAAAAGGTAGCACCTATACTATCGTCCCACCTGCGGGTTTCCTGTACCAAGACTTCTTCTCCTGTTTCAAGGGCATCTATATGCCTCTGCGATTCATAGGATATGGCAGCGGCAATGGCCTTTAACGAATTCATATTCTTGATCTCGGTCCTGGTTCCCAGCTTATCTGAGCCCTTTTCACGAACGGAAAGGTTAATGTCGCATCGCATAGAGCCCTCCTGCATCTTGCAGTCGGATACGTCTGCGAAGCTGAGGAGAGAGCGGAGCTTTTCCAGGAAAGCAACTACCTCTTCCGCAGAGCGGAAATCCGGCCTCGTTACAATCTCTATAAGGGGAACCGATGCCCGGTTAAAGTCGATCAGAGTCGTGTCCATCCAGTCGTCATGAATCAGCTTTCCTGCATCCTCTTCGAGATGGATCTGGACCAGATTAATTTTCTTCTTACCCGCATCTGTCTCTATTTCCACCCAGCCGTTTTTACATATGGGAGCGAAGAGCTGGGTAAGCTGGTAACCCGCTGGCAGATCGGGATAAAAGTAGTTCTTCTTATCAAAGGTTATCCTGGGGGAGATTTCACTATTGGTCAAAAGCCCGGCGGTTATAGCCAGTTCAATGGCCTTCCTGTTTACCATGGGGGATGTACCGGGCATCCCTGCACATACCGGGCACACGTTCTCATTGACATCAGATCCGAATTCTGTAGAACAGGCGCAGAATAGTTTGGATTTTGTCGCCAATTCCACATGGACCTCCAAACCCATTATTGTTTCATATTTCATGCCATAGACACCTCCCAGGTAGATAGTAGCAAGTTCTCCTTCTTTACACCCGCGACAAGCTGAATGCCATACCCCTTATAGGAAAAGGATACCGAAGGCAGGCCCGCCAGAGGAGCAAGGGAGTAAAGTGCAAGGTTTTCGTAGGGGTCGTCGCTTATTTTGCAGGGTAGAACAATGACGTCGTAGGTATCAAAATTTATGGATTCCTTTATAAGGCGACGGATTTTCATGGCCTTTTCATAGTATGGGCCATAATGATCCTTGGAAAGGACCACAGCCCCCATAATGGCGGTTAGCTTTGCATCCAGACCAAAACCTTCGCTGCGGGTTTTGGTATAGAGATCATCAATATCTGTATAGCCCGATGCCCGATATCCGAACTTTATACCGTCGTAGCGGCTTAGGTTGTTACTGATTTCGGCGGAACTCAGGATATACATTACCTGACTGTACAGGTCGAAATATTCAAGGTCTATATCTGTACTGGAAAACTTATTAATGAAATCCATAATGGATTCCCGGGTATCCGCATCGGCCTTTTCTATGACGGATCTGGGTATCCCCAGGGTTATCTTTTCGTCCGTTTTCCCATAGCAGTATTTACTATCAGGAAACATGGCACCGTCTTTTGGATCCTTGCCAGCTAGATGGGAGAGCAGCCCGAAGCCTTGTGATAAATCCCTGCATACTATACCGATCTGATCCAGAGACGAAGCCAGGGGGATTAGGCCGTACCTGGATACGGTCCCATAGGTGGGATGTATATAGCAGCAATCGTATTGGGGGGCTTCCTCTCGATATCTGCCAAAAAGGTCGTTGCATAGGGCATAGGCAGATATGCCCTCCGATACAGCCCTTACGGCCCCGCTTGGAGTATTATTATCATCATGTGATAGCTTTAACAGGCCAAATTCGTCCATGACAGTCCTGCCGGAGATCTTAAATCCCCCATCTAAGAGTCTGTCCACCACCGTTGCGTTAAATGGGGAAACGAAGTTATCCAATATCTTGGATCCCGCTGTCACTTGTTTGCCTTTTTGCATTATACTATCCTCCAATGCCACGGTATCGGCACCGGATACATTATAATCCTCAATAAAGATTCCCACATTATCCCTCCTTTAATCAACGGTTCTTGGAACTTGGAAGTAGGCGTCATGTTGTTCAGGGGCGTTTGACAGGAGCTCTTCCCGCGATATGGTCTTGATGGCAACGTCGTCCCGCATAGGACTTTTTACATCCAGCACACTTATAAGGGGCACCACCCCTGAAACATCCGTATCCTCCAGCTTTTTAAAGCTGTCCAGCAGCATATTCATGTAGCCCGATACTATTGTCTTCTCATCTTCACTTAAGGAAATCTTGGTCATGGCTTCATAATCCTCTATATTCGGCATAATCTCAGCTCCTTTCTGTCTGGCAACACAATCACATCCACTAAAATCCCTTATCTAATCCTTATATGGACTTCCCGAAGCTGTGTTTCACTAACCGGACCGGGTGCTCCCATGAGCAAATCCTCCGCATTGGCATTCATGGGGAAGGCTATGACTTCCCGAATATTCTCCTGTCCTGTAAGGAGCATAACCATTCTATCAATACCCGGAGCCATACCCGCATGGGGCGGGGCGCCATAGTGAAAGGCAGTATAAAGGGCCGGGAACTTATTCTTAATGTCTTCCTCGGTATAACCCGCTATTTCAAACGCCTTTACCATAATATCGGGACGATGATTTCTTACCGCACCGGAAGAAAGCTCAACCCCGTTGCAGACGATATCGTATTGGTAGGCCTTGATGTCCAGCGGATCCATTTCGTTCAGGGCCTGCATTTCACCCTGGGGCATGGAGAATGGATTGTGGGTAAATTCAATGGCGCCTGTGTCTTCGTTTATGCCGTACATGGGATAATCCGTAATAAAGCACATCTCATAGGAGTTACGGTCTATGATGTCAAGGCGCTCGCCCAATTCCGTTCGAATCTGTCCTGCCAACTTATCCACCATTTTAGGGGTATCACAGATAAAGAACAGGGTGTCATCTTCCTTAAGTCCCAGGAGATCAATTAAAATTTGCTGTTTTTCTACAGAAAGAAATTTCACGATGGGGCCCTTTAGTTCCATACCTGACAATACCGAAATATATCCCAGACCCTTCATCCCGATTCCCATGGCAAAGTCTAGCATCCTTTCAAAGAAGGATCTGGACATGGAAGCACAGTTTGGAACAACGATACCCCTGACAGGCCTGTTTTTAAAGGGCGCAAAGTCCACGTCTCTAAAGAAATCTGTCAGATCCCGTATAATCAAGGGGTTCCGCAGATCCGGCTTATCAGTACCGTACTTGAGCATGCACTCGGCATAGGGAATGCGCTTAAAGGGCGGGGGACTGACCCTTTTATCTGAGAATTTAGAGAAGGTATCATATAGTACTTCTTCCGCTACCCTAAAAACATCCTCCTGGGTGGCAAAGGCCATTTCAAAATCCAGTTGATAGAATTCACCCGGGGAGCGATCAGCCCTCGAGTCCTCATCCCGGAAACAGGGCGCGATTTGGAAGTACTTATCAAAGCCTGATGCCATCAGGAGCTGTTTGAAGATCTGGGGAGCTTGTGGCAGGGCATAGAATTTTCCGTGGTGTTTTCTGCTGGGCACCAGATAATCTCTGGCTCCCTCAGGAGAAGACGATGTCAGTATCGGCGTTTGAATTTCAATGAACCCCAGCTCCTCCATCTTTCTTCTTAAGTGGCTGATTATTTGGGAGCGCATGACGATATTCTTATGAACAGAGGGGTTCCGCAGATCCAAAAACCGATACTTTAGTCGGATATCTTCGCGGGTCATGGTTGATTCCCCGATTTCAAAGGGCAACTGTGAGAGCGAAGTGCTCAGCACGGTAAGGCTGTCTATCTTCACTTCAACTTCTCCAGTGGCTATCTTGGGGTTTACGGTATCCTCAGATCTTTGGCGCAATATACCTTCAACGGAGATTACATACTCCCGGCCAATTCCCTTCACCAGGGAATCATCATCGGTGACTATCTGGGTTATGCCATAATGATCCCTTAAATCGATAAATATAACGCCGCCATGATCCCGTATGCTATTGACCCATCCGGCTAATCGTACTCGTTCATCCACATTACTTTTTCTCAATTCTCCACAATTATGTGTCCTATACCTCTCCAAATCAATTCCTCCTGCATAATAATACTTCCTTATAATAGAAAGCCCTCAAAACGATTTCGCTTTGAGGGACGAGATGACTTCCCGCGGTGCCACCCACATTGACGCATAAGCGCCCAACTCATTTATATAAAGCCGTGATTAACTTTTATATAGATGAAGTGTTGCTCATTCTACTACTCCCCTAATCAGCGCTTACAGCCACGGCGCTGAATCTCTGTTAGGGTTTCCACGAAGAAGAGGTCTTCATCCGTATTCCGATAACGACTCTAAGATACCATAAAACCTTTAAATATTCAACAATTATTTATAATTAGGTATCATGTATGCTTTAAACCAGCACAATGGGTTATTTTAGGCAACTATCGATAAAATCTTTAAGTATCGCCTTTAGATCGGGCTTATCAATTTCATTGAGTTCATAATATACCCTGGTATAGGGCTTATTGATGTTTATAACCCTGGATAGATCGATGGGGGTTCCAATAATTACAGAATCGCAGTCTGTATTGTTGATGGTTTCCTCAAGATCCTTAAGCTGTTGTTCACCGTAGCCCATGGCGGGAAGGAGCATACCTATGTTTTTATAGGTCTCGAAGGTCTTCTTCAGGGTTCCCACAATAAAGGGACGAGGATCCACGGCCTCCTTTGCACCGAACCTTTCAGCTGCAACCGTTCCGGCACCGATATCCATTCCACCATGGGTGAGGGTAGGCCCATCCTCCACGATCAAAACCCGCTTATCCTTAATGATATCGGGGTCTCCTACGGTTATTTTGGATTCCGCCTTGATTATTGTGGCCTTTGGGTTGACCTTTTTAATGTTCTTCTCCACTTCATGGACCGCTTCCTTATCGGCGCTGTCAACTTTATTTATGATTGCCACATCAGCGGTTCTAAGGTTCACTTCCCCTGGATAATAGCTAAGCTCATGACCTGGCCTGTGAGGATCCAATACTGTAATGGTCAGATCCGGCTCATAGAAGGAGAAGTCGTTATTACCCCCATCCCAAAGGATGACATCACAGCCGTCGGGGTCATTCTCAGCCGCCCTTAGGATCTCTTCATAATCGACACCGGCATAGATGATGTTCCCTCGCTCTATATGAGGCTCGTATTCTTCCATCTCCTCTATGGTACACTTGTGTTTCTTTAAGTCGTCCAGTGTGGCAAACCTTTGGACTTTTTGGGCTGCCAGGTCACCGTAGGGCATTGGGTGCCTTACGGCCACAACCTTCAGGCCGGACTCCATCAACAGCTCGATTACCTTTCTGGATGTCTGGCTCTGTCTCTTATACACATCT
>DGDX01000045.1:7877-21170 GCA_002385665.1 Firmicutes bacterium UBA3941 | reverse complement strand
CTACAGGCCCCAGTTCTATTTCAGAACCACTGACGTAACAGGCGTAGCCCGTCTGCCTGAAGGCGTAGAGATGGTAATGCCTGGTGACAACGTTGATATGGAAGTGGAACTTATCACTCCCATCGCCATTGAAGAAGGTCTCAGGTTCGCTATCCGCGAAGGCGGCAGGACCGTTGGAGCCGGCGTTGTTGCCAGCGTTGTAGAGTAAGAAGAAATATTGGTAGTAGGGGCGACCTATGGTCGCCCAAATGCTGTTTGGATTTAGCAAATAAATAGCTTGATTTTATATCGATTTTGTTATAATATCTAATAGTTGCGCTGCGTGTTATGACACATGTGGCTGAGTGTACACGGGAGAATCTCCTGAAGGGATATAAGGAGGGAAGACATGGCAAGTCAGAAAATTAGGATTAAGTTGAAGGCCTATGATCATACTTTGATTGATCAATCGGCAGAGAAGATCGTTGGAGCCGCAAAGAAAACTGGTGCGAAGGTATCGGGACCTATTCCCCTTCCGACAGAGAAGGATATCATTACTATTTTAAGGTCCCCTCATAAACATAAGGATTCCCGTGAGCAGTTTGAGATGAGGACCCACAAACGTCTAATTGATATCTTAAGTCCTACCCCTAAAACGGTGGATTCCTTGATGAGACTGGATCTGCCTGCCGGTGTGGACATTGAGATTAAATTATAGCTTGTTTTAGAAAGAAATGTCATTTCTCACAGAACGGAGGTAGAAAGAGATGAAGAAAGGGATTCTGGGGAAAAAACTAGGTATGACTCAGTTTTTCACCGAAGATGGTACAGTCGTCCCTGTTACCGTTGTAGAGGCCGGTCCCTGCGTGGTCACCCAGATTAAGACCCAGGATAAGGACGGATACAACGCTGTTCAGGTGGGGTACGAAGATATTCGTGAAAAACTTTTAAATAGACCCCTGAAAGGTCAATTTGATAAAGCTGGTGTCAGCTATAAAAGGCATATTCGGGAATTCCCCTTTAACAATACCGAAGACTACAAGGTAGGTCAGGAAATCAAGGCCGATGTTTTTGCTGTGGGCGACCGGGTTGATATAGCGGGTAGATCCAAGGGTAAGGGATTCGCCGGCAATATTAAGAGATGGGGTCATGGAAGAGGGCCCATGAGCCACGGTTCCCACTATCACAGAGGACCAGGAGCCATGAGTGGTGCGAGCTCACCCTCAAAGGTATTGAAGAATAAAAAACTTCCCGGCAGGATGGGTAACGTAAGAGTTACGGTACAGAACCTGGAAGTGGTCGGAGTTGACGCTGAGAGAAACTTGTTAATGATAAAGGGTGCTGTTCCTGGACCCAGAGGTAATATGCTTATCATCAAAGAAACTGTAAAGAGATAGGTCAACAGGAGACAGGAAAGGAGGAAAGGATATGCCCAAAGTAGCAGTGTACAATATCGAAGGAGCATCAGTAGGGGAAATCGAACTCGCTGATAATATCTTCGGTATTGAGATAAATAAGGCCCTATTGCATCAAGTGGTTAGAATGCAACTGAATAACAAACGTCAAGGAACTCAATCAGCCAAAACCCGTGCTGAGGTTAGAGGAGGCGGAGCAAAACCCTGGAGACAAAAAGGTACCGGGCGTGCCCGTCATGGTAGCATTCGCTCTCCCATATGGGTAGGAGGCGGGGTTACATTTGCTCCAAAACCCAGGGACTATAGCTTTAGAATTCCGAGGAAGATGCGTAGATTAGCCCTGAAGTCTGCACTCTCCTCCAAGGTGGAGAACAGTCAGATTTTGGTGCTGGATGAATTAAAGTTGGAGCAGCCAAAGACCAAAGAGATGGTAAAGGTGCTTAAAAATCTTAAGGTAGATGGTAAGGCCCTTTTGGTATTGCCTGAAAAAGACGAGATGGTAGCAAGGGCTTCCGGAAACATTCAGGGGGTTAAGCTAGCTTCTGTTAATACCCTAAATGTCCTCGATATACTGAATTATGATAAATTCATAATAACCAAGGAGGCTGCCCAAAAGGTCGAGGAGGTGTATGCATGATGAAAAACCCACACGACATTATCCTTAGACCGGTATTAACCGAGAAAAGTTACGACCAGATTGCAGACAGGAAGTACACCTTCCTGGTGGACGTTAAGGCAAACAAGACGGAGATAAAGAAAGCCGTTGAGGAGATATTTGGGGTTAAGGTTGAAGCTGTCACCACCCTTAGGCAAATAGGAAAGCTTAGGAGACAGGGGGTCTATGTAGGACGTAGGCCAACTACCAAAAAAGCCGTTATCAAGTTGACGCCGGACAGTAAGACCATTGAATTCTTTGAGGGTATGGCATAAAAAGACAATAAGGAGGAAAAGACATGGCGATAAAGAAGTATAATCCCACCTCCCCTGCCAGAAGGCATATGACCGTTTCCTCATTTGAGGAGGTAACAAAGTTTACCCCCGAAAAGAGCCTGCTGGATACCCTGAAGAGGAAGGCAGGCAGAAATTCGGATGGTCGTATAACCGTTCGTCACAGGGGTGGCGGCGCTAAGAGAAAATATAGAATTATTGATTTTAAAAGAGACAAGGACGGTATCCCTGCAAAGGTTGCCGGAATAGAATATGATCCCAACAGGAGTGCAAACATCGCCCTTCTCCATTACGCAGACGGAGAAAAGAGATATATACTGGCACCCTATGGGCTCAAGGACGGGGATGTAGTTGTATCCGGACCCGATGTTGACATCAAGGTTGGGAATGCATTGCCCCTCCAGAATATTCCGTTGGGTACTGTAATTCACAACATAGAATTGAGGCCGGGAAACGGCGGTCAATTGGTCCGTTCCGCAGGCAATTCTGCACAGCTTATGGCCAAAGAGGGTAAATATGCCCATATCAGGCTCCCCTCCGGTGAAGTAAGGCTGGTGCTCCTGACCTGCAGGGCAACCATAGGCCAGGTGGGCAACATAGACCATGAGAATGTTTCAATTGGTAAGGCAGGTCGTAAACGTCACATGGGCTTTAGACCAACGGTTCGCGGTTCTGCTATGAACCCCGTGGATCACCCCCATGGCGGTGGTGAAGGTAGAGCTCCCGTGGGAAGACCCTCACCTGTTACACCTTGGGGTAAACCCACTTTAGGATACAAGACCAGGAAGAAGAGCAAGGAATCGGATAAATACATCATAAGGAGAAGGAAAGGCTAATCCTCCCTAAGATCTGATAGTTTAGGGATAGGGGAGTGAAAGGAGGCACAATGTATGAGTCGTTCAGTTAAAAAGGGACCCTTTGTAAGCGAAAGCCTTATGAAGAAGATAAGAGAGATGAACGAATCCGGTAAGAAGACCGTCATCAGAACATGGTCCAGGGCATCTACCATATTTCCTGAAATGGTAGGACACACCATAGCTGTCCATGACGGTAGAAAGCATGTACCCATATATATAACAGAGGAAATGGTAGGTCATAAATTGGGAGAGTTCGCTCCCACCAGGACCTTCAGAGGGCATAGCGGGGGAACCGCAAGATCCACTGCGCTTAAGTAGGATTAAAGGAGGAAATTAAAGTGGCAACAAGGATAAAAGAAAAAGCCTTAAAACGCAAGGAAAACCGTGACCAGCGTCCTAAAGCCACTGCCAAGTATATCAGGATGTCTCCCAGAAAAGTCAAGGCTGTCATCGACCTGATCCGAAACAAGAAAATCGATGAGGCCCAGGCCATACTGGTAAATACTCCGAAGGCAGCGACTCAGCCGGTACTAAAGGTACTGAACTCTGCAGCTGCAAATGCGGAAAACAATCTGGGAATGAGCCGTGATAATCTATACGTGGCCGAGGTCTATGCCAACCAGGGGCCTACCTTAAAGAGATATAGACCAAGGTCACATGGCAGGGCTACTAGAATCAGGAAGAGGACCAGTCATATTACCATCATATTGGACGAAAAGAACTAACAAGGAGGGATATGTTCATGGGCCAAAAGGTTAATCCGCATGGGTTAAGGGTAGGGGTCATAAAGGATTGGGATGCCAAATGGTATGCATCCAAAAAGGACTTTGCAGACACCTTACTGGAAGACCATGGGATCAGGGAATTGTTAAAGAAGAAGCTATACGCTGCCGGCGTCTCAAAGATCGAAACAGAGCGGGCTGCCAATAGGGTTAAAGTAAACATCTATACCGCCAAACCCGGAATCGTTATCGGAAGAGGGGGAAGCGGCGTGGACGCCCTGAAGGCAGAGCTGGAGAAGTTTACCGGCAAGACGGTTTTAATTAATATAGTAGAAGTAAAAAACGCAGATATGGATGCCCAGTTAGTTGCTGAAAATATAGCATCCCAGCTGGAGAGAAGAATATCCTATCGAAGGGCTATGAAACAGTCCATGGCCAGGGCTATGAAGGCCGGTGCGAAAGGCATCAGGACCATGGTATCAGGCCGACTGAACGGCGCTGAGATTGCCCGTTCCGAAAGGTATCATGAGGGATCTATACCACTTCAGACCCTGAGGGCTGATATAGACTACGGCTTTGCCGAAGCTGATACCACCTATGGAAAATTGGGGGTCAAGGTATGGATCTATAAGGGCGAAGTTCTTCCTAGCGCAAAAGAGCATCCTAGAGCAGAGGGGGGTAATCGCAGTGTTAATGCCTAAGAGAGTTAAGAGGCGTAGGGTACACAGGGGCCGGATGAAGGGTAAGGCCAATCGAGGCAATACCATCACCTACGGTGAGTATGGTCTGCAGGCCGTAGAACCCGGTTGGATAACCAGCAATCAGATCGAAGCTGCCCGTGTTGCCATGACCCGTTATATCAGAAGGGGCGGAAAGGTTTGGATTAAAATCTTCCCACACAAGCCCGTAACTGCAAAGCCCGCAGAGACCAGGATGGGTAGCGGAAAAGGTGCCCCCGAATATTGGGTAGCCGTGGTAAAGCCCGGCAGGGTTATGTTTGAGATTGCCGGTGTTTCGGAAGAAATAGCCAGGGAAGCTTTAAGATTGGCATCTCATAAACTGCCCTTGAAAGCCAAATTTGTACAAAGAGAAGAAATGGGTGGTGAAAGCAGTGAAAGCCAATAGATTTAGAGAATTAAGCGATGAGGAATTACAGGAAAGAGTAGCTGAATATAAGAGCGAGCTTTTTAATCTTCGCTTTCAGCTAGCCACCGGTCAATTGGAAAACCCCATGAGAATCAAAGAAGTGAAAAAAGATATAGCTCGAATAAAGACCATCATTCGTCAAAGAGAGCTAAATTCTGCAAGGATCTAGTTTGAAGGGAGGAACATTCCATGGCAGAGGAAGCAAGGGCCAGAAGAAAAGTCCGGACCGGAGTGGTTGTGAGCAATAAGATGGATAAAACCATTGTGGTTGCAGTTGAATATCGTACCAAGCACAAGCTGTACGATAAGATTGTTAAGAGAACCATAAAACTAAAGGCCCATGATGAAGGTAACGAATGCCAGATCGGTGATCGAGTAAGGGTTATGGAAACCAGGCCCTTAAGCAAGGATAAGCGTTGGCGTTTAGTTGAAATAATAGAGAAAGCTCAGTAATCTACAAGTTATGTAACTGAGAGGAGGGTACGAAATGATACAGCAGGAGAGCCGGCTAAAGGTCGCCGACAATACAGGAGCGAAGGAAGTTTTGTGTATTCGCGTTCTGGGGGGGACCCGCAGGAAGTACGCCAATATCGGCGATACAATAGTTGCTACTGTTAAAAGCGCAACGCCCGGGGGCGTTGTAAAAAAAGGTGAAATTGTTAAGGCGGTTATCGTAAGATCCAAAAAGGGAATTCAAAGAAAAGACGGTTCTTATATAAGGTTTGATGATAACGCAGCTGTCATTATAAATGATGCCAAGCAGCCCAGGGGTACCCGTATATTTGGGCCTGTTGCCAGGGAACTGAGAGAGAAGGACTATATGAGGATCATATCTCTCGCTCCGGAAGTACTTTAACTTGAGGGAGGTGTACAATGATGGCTGTACCGAAAAGAAAACTCCATGTTAAGAGTGGAGATACCGTGGAGATTATATCAGGTAAAGATAAAGGCAAGCGCGGGAAGGTGCTAAGGACCCTCCCTAAAGAAGGAAAAATAATAGTAGAAAAGATAAACATGCAGACGGTGCATACAAGGCCACGAGGTATGGGTCAGCCGGGTGGAATCATTCATAGGGAAGGACCTATCTATGCTTCCAAAGCAATGCCGGTATGTGAAAGATGCAATAAGAAGACCAGAGTAGGCAAAAGAGTATTAGAAGACGGATCTAAGGTGCGCGTATGCAGGGCATGCGGCGAAACCTTTAACGACTGATGCACCGAAGGGAGGTAAGCAGAAAGTGGCTCGATTAAGAGAATTATATGAAAAAGAAATAGTTCCTGCACTGATGGAGAAATTCAATTATAAAAATATTATGGAAGCTCCCAAGCTGGAAAAGATCGTGGTCAACATGGGAGTAGGAGACGCTAAGGAGAACCCTAAATTTCTTGAAGGTGCGGTAAATGACCTCAGCGTTATAACCGGTCAGAAACCCGTTGTTACAACGGCCAAAAAGTCCGTATCCAACTTTAAACTTCGTGCAGGTATGCGGATTGGTGCAAAGGTAACGCTACGTGGAGATCGGATGTATGAGTTCGCAGATAAATTGTTAAATGTTGCGCTTCCCCGGGTAAGGGACTTTAGAGGGGTTTCAGCCAGATCCTTTGACGGCCGAGGGAACTATTCGCTGGGTATAAGAGAACAGCTGATCTTCCCTGAGATCAACTACGATCAGATAGAAAAGGTCAGAGGAATGGATATAGTATTTGTGACCACAGCCAAAACCGATGAAGAAGCACGTGAATTCCTAAGGCTGTTGGGAATGCCTTTCGCAAATTAGTGATAAGGAGGGAAAGCGAGTGGCGAAAAAATCTTGGAGAGTAAAACAACAGCGCGAACCAAAGTTCTCTACCAGGGCTTATAACAGATGTCGTATCTGCGGCCGATCCCATGCATACCTTAGAAAATTTGGTGTATGCCGTATCTGCTTCAGAGAATTGGCTTATAAGGGTCAAATACCTGGTGTCAGAAAAGCCAGCTGGTAGACTGGAGAGATTGGAAGGAGGTTAAATATATGGTTATGACCGATCCCATTGCTGATATGCTGACCCGTATTCGCAATGCGTTAGTCGTCAAGCATGCAAGTATTGATGTCCCCGCTTCAAATATCAAGATGGCCATAGCGGATATCTTGCAGGAAGAGGGATTTATAAAGGGATACACCCGCATTGAAGACGGTAAACAGGGTGTATTGAAGATAGATTTGAAGTACGGTCAAAATGGTGAAAATGTAATCACAGGGTTAAAGAGAATAAGTAAGCCCGGCCTCAGGGTATATGCCAAGAAAGATCAGGTACCTAAGGTGCTGGGAGGACTGGGCATTGCCATCCTTTCAACATCAAAAGGTGTTATAACGGATAAAAAAGCCCGGGAAGAAGGCGTTGGCGGGGAAGTACTCTGCTTTATATGGTAATTAGAAGTTGGGAGTTAGAAGGTAGAAGTTCAACCTCTAACATCCGGCACTGAAAGGAGTTGTAAGAGGATGTCACGAATAGGAAATCTTCCCATAGACATACCCCAGGGCGTTACAGTAACCGTGGACGGAAACAATGTGGTTACCGTAAAGGGCGCCAATGGGGAACTATCCCAGCCTATTCATAAGGATATTACTGTTTCTGTGGAAGATAACGTTATATATGTAAAAAGGTCATCGGATGCAAAATTTCAAAAGTCCATACACGGCCTTTCAAGATCCCTGATAGCCAATATGGTGGAAGGCGTATCCAAGGGGTTCCAGAAGACTCTGGAGATCCATGGCGTAGGATACAGGGCCCAAAAACAGGGCAAGAAGCTGGTCCTGACTGTCGGCTACTCCCATCCGGTGGAGATAGAGGAAGCCGATGGTGTAGAGTTTGAAGTCCCTTCAGCCAACCGGATAATTGTCAAGGGAATTGACAAGCAGAAGGTTGGGGCTATGGCAGCCAAGATAAGGGGCACAAGACCGCCTGAGCCATATAAGGGTAAGGGTATCAGATATGAGAACGAGAGAATTATACGAAAAGAAGGAAAGACAGGAGCATAAGCTAGGAAGGAGTGACACAGGGTGATTAAAAAAATTGACAAAAATGCAGCACGGAAAGTACGCCACCGCAGGGTGAGAAACAAAATATCCGGTACGGCAGAGAGGCCACGCCTCAACGTTTTCCGCAGTCTTAAACACATCTATGTCCAGCTTATCGATGATAATATGGGACATACCCTAGTATCAGCTTCCAGCTTAGATCCGGAAATCAAGAGCGTTTCTGAAAAGACCAAGAAGGAAGTTGCCAAGATGGTTGGGGAACTGGCTGCACGCAGAGCCCTGGAAAAGGGGATTACAAAGGTAGTTTTTGATCGTGGCGGGTACATCTACCACGGAAGAGTAGCAGAAGTAGCAGCCGGTGCACGAGAAGCCGGACTTGAGTTTTAAGGAGGGAAATCCATGGAGCAAATTGATGCCAGTACGCTGGATCTAAAGGAAAAGGTTGTTAGCATCAACCGTGTTGCCAAGGTTGTCAGAGGTGGCAGAAACTTTCGCTTTAATACAGTGGTTGTAGTTGGAGATGAAAACGGACACGTAGGAGTTGGAACAGGAAAGGCTACTGAGATCCCTGAAGCTATCAGAAAGGGTATCGAAGATGCCAAGAAAAACATGATAAAGGTGCCCATCGTCAACACGACTATACCTCATGAGGTGATTGGGCATTTCGGCAGCGGTAGCGTTTTGATGATGCCGGCAAAGGAAGGTACCGGGGTTATCGCCGGCGGGCCCGTGCGTGCGGTACTGGAACTTGCGGGTATCCGAGACATTCTTACCAAGTCTCTGGGGTCCAGTAACTCCAGAAATATGGTAAACGCCGCTATGGAAGGGTTGTCAAGGCTCAAAACAGCTGAAGAGGTCGCAAAACTTCGCGGCAAGTCTGTCGAAGAGATCTTAGGATAGGGAGGCGAAGCCTGTGGCTAAACTAAAGGTGACCCAGGTGCGGAGTACCATCGGATCCAAAAAGGATCAGATAGCTACTATGGAAGCCCTGGGACTTAGAAAGATTAGAAGTGTAAAGATACATGACGATTCCCCGGCTATCCGCGGAATGATCAATAAGGTCAAACATCTAGTATCCGTCGAGGAGATTGACGCTTAAGGGAGGTGAATCCATTGAGACTTAACCAGTTGAGTCCTGCTGAAGGCGCTGTTAAAACCTCTAAGAGAAAAGGGAGAGGCCCGGCTTCCGGTCTTGGAAAGACCTCCGGACGAGGTCAGAAGGGTCAAAAATCCAGGAGCGGCGGTGGCGTGCGTCCCGGCTTTGAAGGAGGCCAGATGCCGTTAACCAGAAGGCTCCCAAAAAGAGGCTTTACTAATATATTTGCTAAGGTTTATAATGAAGTTAACCTGGGGCAATTGGATATATTTGAAGAAGATACCGTAGTAACACCGCAGCTGCTTATGGAAAAGGGAATAATCAAGAAGGAGAAGGACGGGGTCAAGATTTTAGGCAATGGTGAACTGAATACCAAGCTGACTGTCAAGGCCCATAAATTCAGTAAAGCAGCTCAGGAAAAAATAGAGGCTGCTGGGGGAAAGGCCGAGGTGATTTAAAGTGTTGGACACCTTGCGTAATGCCTGGAGAATTGAAGATCTTAGAAAAAAGATAGTTTTTACTTTGATTATGCTATTGGTGTACAGGATAGGGGCTTTTATTCCCGTTCCTTTCATCGATGCCAGTCATATAAAAAGTTTGGTTGGGGAAGGCAACCTGTTAGGATTGCTGGACATTATAACCGGGGGCGCCTTTGCAAACTATACCATATTTGCTATGGGTATAACCCCCTATATAAACTCCTCAATCATAATGCAGCTATTAACGGTAGCCATTCCGAAGTTGGAACAGCTCTCCAAGGAAGGAGAAGAGGGCCAGAAAAAGATTACTCAATATACTCGCTATCTGACAATAGGATTGGCATTTGTACAATCAATCGGAATTACCTACGGGCTTGCCAATCAGGCCGGGGGACAGATAATGAAATATAATTCTGCTTGGGTCTACTTCGTAGTTGCCCTGACTCTGACCGCCGGTACAGCCTTTTTAATGTGGTTAGGGGAGCAAATTACGGAAAAGGGCATTGGCAACGGAATATCCATGATCATCTTTGCCAGCATAGTTTCCAGGATCCCC
This sequence comes from Firmicutes bacterium UBA3941, assembly GCA_002385665.1. Classification (GTDB taxonomy): domain Bacteria; phylum Bacillota; class Clostridia; order Caldicoprobacterales; family UBA3941; genus UBA3941. The sequence continues at coordinate 10,953 of DGDX01000045.1, read as the reverse complement.
GTAGCTGCAGTGAGCCTGTGGAATCTGGCCTTTGAAGTAGGGACTATAAGCCCATGGTCATTGCCGTTTATCGTTATCTTTATCGTGGCTCTGATCGCAGGGGTGGTCTTTATAGATATGGGGCAGAGAAGGATTCCCGTACAGTATGCCAAGAGGGTGGTAGGCAGGAAGGTTTATGGTGGGCAGAGCACCCACATCCCCCTGAAGGTTAACTCCTCCGGGGTACTTCCCATAATCTTTGCTGTATCCTTACTATCCCTACCCCAGACAATCGGGTACTTTTTTCCGGATAGTGGATTCTACCGCTTTATAGAAGCTCACTTTAGTCAGAGCTCTGCGGCATATGCAGTGACTTATGCGCTATTAATCGTATTTTTTACATTCTTTTACAGCCAGATCTCCTTTAATCCGATTGAGGTTGCCAACAATCTCAAACAATACGGGGGATTTGTACAGGGAATAAGGCCGGGAAAACCTACATCCGATTACCTTTTGAGAATATCCAATCGCATTACCCTGGTAGGCTCTCTGTTCCTGGCAGCGGTAGCGATTATACCGATTGCTGTGGCAAGTATTACTAAGATTCCCATGTATCTGCAGGGAACCAGTATACTGATTCTGGTGAGCGTAGCCCTGGAAACCTCTAAGCAATTGGAAGCCCAGATGGTTATGAGGCATTATAAAGGTTTTTTAAAGTAGGAGATTACCGTTGATTATATTAAAATCGAAAAGTGAAATTAAATTAATGGAGGAAGCCGGAAAGATTGTGGCCGGAGCCCATGAGGCTGTAAGAAAAGCCATAGCTCCCGGTATCACTACGGAGGAGCTGGACCGTATAGCCGAGGATTATATCCGAAGCCGGGGAGCTACTCCAGCTTTCAAGGGATACATGGGTTATCCGGCGAGCATTTGCACATCCATTAACGAGCAAGTAGTCCATGGGATCCCGGGCCCCGTAGTCCTTAAAGAAGGCGATATAGTGAGCGTTGATATAGGTGCCTTTTTTAACGGATACTGCGGGGACGCGGCAAAGACTCATCCCGTTGGGAAAGTCTCACCCGATGCCCTTAGACTTATTGAAACAGCAAAAGAAGCCTTTTTTAGCGGATTGGAATTCGCTCGGGAAGGATACCGCCTTTCTGATATATCCCATGCAATCCAGGTTTATGTAGAAGGGCACGGATACTCGGTGGTGAAGGCCCTGGTCGGTCATGGTATCGGTCAGGCCATGCACGAGGAACCCCAGATACCAAACTATGGACCTCCGGGAAGAGGACCCAGACTCAGGGAAGGCATGACCTTGGCTATTGAACCCATGATAAACGCGGGAGCCCATGAGGTGGTTACGCTTCATGACGGCTGGACAGTAGTGACCAGAGATGGCAGCCTTTCTGCCCACTATGAACATACTATTGCAATAACTCAAGGGCAGCCTTTAATACTGACTCAAGAGGGGTAGATAAAGGTGGTTGAGGATAATAAAATGCAGGTAGGTAGAATAGTGTTAGCCAAAGCCGGTAGGGACAAGGGAAATCTTTTTGTGATAGTTGACAGGATAGACCATGAGTATGTATTGATTGCCAATGGCAGAAACAGGACCATAGATAAGCCTAAGAAAAAGAAGATCAAGCACCTGGAGGCCAGACCGGATGTTTTGTCCGGAATAAGGGAAAAACTCCTAAGGGGACAAAAGGTGTTTGATGCTGAGATACGAAAGGGCCTGGATGCCTTGCTATAGATATTGATTTTGGTGTCCTGAGGGATGTATGAGTAAGGGAGTAATTTGTTGATCTTAAAGTAAAAAGGGAGGGTGAATTGTTTGGCCAAAGAAGATGTTATTGAGGTAGAGGGAACTGTCGTTGAAGCATTACCCAATGCCATGTTCCATGTGGAGCTGGACAATGGCCATAGAATATTAGCCCATATATCCGGTAAACTTCGTATGAACTATATCAGGATATTACAGGGGGATAAGGTGACGGTAGAACTATCGCCCTATGATTTGACCCGTGGTCGGATTACTTGGCGAGGTAAGTGATAAGGAGGTAATGGGATGAGAGTAAGACCGTCTGTAAAACCTATTTGTGAAAAATGCAAGATAATCAGGCGTAAAGGTAGGGTCATGGTTATCTGTGAGAACCCTAGACATAAACAAAGACAGGGATAAGATACACTAAAGTATATGGATTCTTTTCCTATTATGTTGTTTAAAGTTATGAAAAATATGGAATAATCATTAATATGGAGGTGTAACGATGGCGCGTATTGCCGGAATTGACTTGCCCAGAGAAAAGCGAGTAGAGATTGGTTTGACCTATATCTATGGGATAGGCAGGTCTAAATCTAAAGAAATTTTGGCCGCAACGGGAGTTAACCCCGATACCAGAATCAGGGATCTTACCGAAGTGGAAGTTAATAAACTCAGAGATTATATCGATAGAAATGTCACGGTAGAAGGTGACGCGAGACGTGAGGTGTCCCTAAACATAAAACGTCTTAGCGAGATTGGATGCTATCGCGGTATTAGGCACCGCAGGGGTCTGCCTGTACGGGGACAGAGCACCAAGCAGAATGCCAGAACCCGCAAGGGGCCTAAGAGAAGCATTGGCATTCGTAAAAAGAAATAAGGAGGGTCATTAATGGCAAGAAAGCAAGTGCGTAGAAGCAGAAGACGCCGTGAAAAGAAAAATATTGAACGGGGCGCCGCACATATCCGCTCTACTTTCAATAATACTATAGTTACCATTACCGATACGGCTGGCAATGCACTTTCATGGGCAAGCTCAGGCGGCTTGGGTTTTAGGGGCTCCAGAAAGAGCACTCCTTTTGCTGCGCAGATGGCTGCTGAAACCGCTGCCAAGGCTGCAATGGAACACGGACTTAAGACCGTTGAAGTCTATGTAAAGGGCCCGGGTGCCGGCAGGGAGGCCGCTATCCGATCTTTACAGGCTGCAGGGCTGGAAGTCAGCATGATAAAGGATGTCACGCCTATTCCTCATAACGGGTGTAGGCCACCGAAAAGACGTAGAGTTTGATGGAGGTGTAAGCAGATGGCGAAATATACAGGCTCCGTTTG
>DGDX01000045.1:3204-7607 GCA_002385665.1 Firmicutes bacterium UBA3941 | reverse complement strand
TTTGGACGTTATTATAACAGGGCTGAGCGTATGAGGGGAATTACCGGTGAAAACCTGCTCCAGCTGTTGGAAAGAAGACTGGACAACGTAGTATACAGGTTGGGGTTTGCAGATTCCAGAGCTCAGGCAAGACAGTTTGTACTTCACGGCCATATCACTGTTAATGGAAGAAGGGTAAATATTCCTTCCTATTTAGTCGATGTCGGTGATACAATAGCAATAAAACAAAAGTCGGCTACGGAAATCGAACAGTTTAAGGCTTTAAGAGAAGGTGCAGGCAAGACGGTAGTGCCCTGGTTACAGGTAGATTATGAAAAGTTAGAAGGATCAGTATCTGCCTTGCCCGCTAGAGAAGACATCGATGTACCAATTCAGGAGCACTTGATTGTTGAGTTGTATTCCAGATAGGATGAATACTCCTGGATTGTTTGCCCTCGGAATAAGCGGATTAAAAGTTTTTGAGGAGGGTTTGTATTAATGATAGAGATCGAAAAGCCCAAAATTGAGATAGTTGAATTAGAAGAGGATGGCAGCTACGGTAAGTTTGTGGTAGAGCCGTTGGAGCGGGGATTTGGTACCACTTTGGGTAACTCCCTGAGAAGGGTCCTATTGTCATCCTTACCGGGTGCCGCTATTACTTCTATAAAGGTTGAGGGAGTACTGCATGAGTTTTCTACCATACCCGGGGTCAAGGAAGATTTGGTAGAGATAATCTTAAACCTCAAGGAATTGGCCATAAGAATGGAACAGGATGAGCCCAAGGTGATCACTGTAAACACCCAGGGCCCAGGGGTACTGACCGGTGCGGATATCATAACCGATGTTGGTGTGGAGATCTTAAACGGCGACAAACATATTGCTACTCTAAACGAGGATGCAAGGCTTTATATGGAAATAACCATTGAGAGGGGCAGAGGATATGTCCCCGCCGAAAGAAATAAGAAGCCCGGCCAGCCCATAGGACTTATCCCCATCGATTCTATTTTTACCCCCATAAGAAGGGTGAACTTTCATGTGGAGGACACCCGTGTGGGGCAGGTCACAGACTATGACAAGCTGACCCTGGAGGTTTGGACCAATGGCAGCATAAAGGCTGACGAGGCTGCCAGCCTGGCGGCTAAAATCATGAGCGAGCATCTGATGCTCTTTATAGACTTGACAGAGCATGTTAACGATGTTGAGATCATGGTAGAAAAAGAAGAAGACAAGAAAGAAAAAGTACTCGAGATGACCATCGAAGAGCTGGATCTTTCCGTTCGCTCCTATAATTGCCTGAAAAGGGCAGGCATTAACACCTGTCTCTTATTCATACAGAGAACGCCGGAAGATATGATGAAGGTACGCAACCTGGGGAAAAAATCCCTGGAGGAAGTCGAGTCAAAGCTTGCCGTTTTAGGTTTGTCTCTTAAGAAAAGTGATGAATAGTACAAAAAACTCCGCTAAAAACCCATGGCGGGGTGACCTTAGGTGAAGGAGGGGTGTTCAAATGCCAAGACAAAGAAAGCTAGGCAGGCCCAGCGATCAGCGCAGAGCCCTGCTTAGAAATCAAGTTACCGAGCTTCTGTGGCATGGAAGGATAAAGACCACCGCAGCTCGTGCAAAAGAGGTAAGAAGTATTGCTGAGAAGTTGATTACCTTAGCAATTAATGAATATGACAAGACCGTTACAGTAACTAAAGAGATGAACAACGAAAGAGGACAGACAGTTACAAGAGAGGTAGTAAATGATCTTCCCTCGAAACTGAATGCCAGAAGAAAGATGATGTCCTATCTCTACGATTATCAAGAGGTAAAGGGTCAGGACGAGAGCAAAGAGGACTACCGCGAAAGAACAAAGGATATAAATCATCCGCTTATCGAAAAGATGTTCAGCGAATACGGTCCCAAGTACAGAAAGAGAAACGAAGAATTAAATGCAGCCGGTGGCTATACAAGAATTCTGAAGCTTGGACCTCGCCGTGGCGACGGTGCCGAAGAAGTCATTATCGAGCTTGTTTAACTTTAGATAAATATTTTTCATGGCAGAGGATTAAGTTGGGGAACTTAATCCATCTTTTTACCTGTTCGTAAGAAAGGGGGGTGGGAACCATAAAACCTATAATAGAAGCATGTAATCTAAGCTTTAGCTATGTTAACTACGAGGAAGAGGAGATCGCGGCGCTAAAGGATGTTTCCCTGAACGTAAAGAAGGGGGAGTTTTTAGTCGTGATCGGACATAACGGATCCGGCAAATCGACCCTTGCCAAGCATATAAATGCCTTAATCAAGCCGGATAGGGGAATTATTTTAGTTAAGGGCATGGATACCAGCGATGATGAGTTGGTCTGGGATATTCGCCAGACGGCTGGTATGGTCTTTCAAAACCCCGACAACCAGTTGGTGGCAACCATTGTAGAAGAGGATGTAGCCTTTGGTCCCGAGAACCTGGGATACCCCCCTGAGGAGATACGAAGACGGGTGGATGACTCCCTTAAAAAGGTGGGTATGGAGGGCTTTGCTGAGTTTGCCCCCCACCTTCTTTCTGGAGGTCAGAAACAGCGGATAGCCATCGCCGGAATTATAGCAATGAGGCCGGAGATCATAATCCTTGACGAACCTACGGCCATGCTGGATCCTGCCGGAAGGCGTGAGGTGATGGAGACCATCCGCTATCTCAATAGGGAAGAGGGAATCACCATAGTCCATATAACCCATTATATGGAGGAGGCCATAGACGCCCATAGGGTTATTGTAATGGAAGAGGGGCGTATAGTGATGGAGGGAAGCCCCAGGGAAGTCTTTGTAAAGGTGGAAGAGCTCAAAAGCCTGGGTCTGGATGTGCCCCAGATAACCGAATTGGCATACGAACTCAGAAAGGAAGGAATAGACATACCCCCAGGTCTATTGACAGCAGAAGAGATGGTGAAGGCGCTATGTCAATCATAATAGAGAATTTGACCCACGTTTATATGGAGGGCGGGCCATTTGAATCCACCGCCCTGGATGGGATAAACCTGGAGATTAAGGACGGCGAGTTCATTGGCCTTATCGGGCATACGGGCTCGGGAAAATCCACCCTTGTCCAGCACCTGAATGGGCTTTTAAAGCCTACCAGCGGCACCGTAAGGGTTGATGATATCATAGTGGAGAGCAAGTCAAAGAATCTGAAGGACCTGAGGCGAAAGGTAGGCCTGGTATTTCAATATCCGGAGCACCAGCTTTTCGAGGAGAAGGTTTATCTGGATATCGCATTTGGGCCTAAAAACCTGGGTTGCTCGGATACTGAAACGGAGCTGAGGGTAAGAGAGGCCATGGAACTGGTGGGGCTGGATTACGAGTCCATAAAGGATAGGTCCCCCTTTGAATTGAGCGGGGGCCAAAGAAGAAGGGTGGCAATAGCCGGTGTATTGGCTATGAAGCCCAAGGTGCTTATACTGGACGAACCGACTGCAGGCCTGGATCCCAGGGGCAGGGACGAGATCCTGGGCAGGGTGGCTGAACTCCATAGAAGATACGGTATTACGATAATATTGGTATCCCACAGCATGGAAGATGTTGCCAAGCTGGTGGACAGGATAATCGTTATGAACAAGGGAAAAATTGCCCTGGACGGTCCCCCCGGAGAAGTCTTTAAATATTCCCAAAGACTTGATGATATGGGGCTGGCAATACCCAGTATAACAAGGCTGATGAAGCATCTGAGGGCATCGGGTATGGATGTGCCTGAGGACGTCTTCACCGTGGCAAAGGCCAAGGAAGCTGTATTAAAGGCCTTAAGGAGGAGGGATTCGGATGCTTAAGGATATAACCATCGGTCAATACTTTCCCGGAAGATCCTTCGTCCATATGCTTGATCCCAGGGTTAAGATAGTCATCAGTTTCCTCTTTATAGTTTTAATATTCTTTGTTAAGACCTTTATTGGCTATGGCTTTGTATTCTTGTTTTTGGCTGCAATAGTGGCCGTTTCGGACATACCCGTCAAGTATGTTGTAAAGGGAATAAGGCCCCTTCTCTTTATAATATTGCTTACCTTTTTCTTAAATGTTTTCTTTACCTCCAAGGGTACCGTAATATGGAGGCTGGGGTTTTTGGTATTGACCCGGGAAGGCTTGAGGCAGGGTATCTTTATGGCCCTCAGGCTGATCTTTCTGGTTTCGGGGACATCCCTTTTAACCCTGACCACTTCGCCAATTGCCCTGACCGATGGGATAGAGAGCCTTCTAAGGCCCCTTAAGGCCATCAGGTTCCCAGCCCATGAGTTGGCCATGATGATGACCATTGCCCTCAGATTCATACCTACCCTGTTGGAGGAAACCGATAAGATAATGAAGGCCCAAATGGCCAGGGGGGCTGACTTTGAAAGCGGAAATATCCTACAAAGGGCCAAGTCCCTGGTTCCCTTATTGGTCCCGTTGTTTATCAG
>DGDX01000045.1:0-3033 GCA_002385665.1 Firmicutes bacterium UBA3941 | reverse complement strand
CTTTACCTTGTTGTTTGCGCTCCTGATTATATGGGACTTCGTCTATCTTGGGGGCTTGTAGGATGAAAAGAAACATTAAACTAACCATTGAATACGATGGGAGCAACTATGGAGGTTGGCAACGTCAGATCAACAGCCCGACTATACAGCAAGAGCTGGAGGAAGGGCTTTTTAAATTGACCGGCGAGAGGATTACCCTTGAGGGAGCCGGAAGGACCGACAGCGGTGTCCATGCCAGGGGCCAGGTAGCCAATTTTTATACCGGGTCCACCATTCCGTCGGAGAGGTTCGCCCTTGCCCTGAACGCCGTGATCCCCCCTGATATCCGCATAGTTCATTCAGAGGAGGTAGACCTTGACTTTCATTCAAGGTTTTGGGCCAGGGCCAGACACTACAGGTATTCCATGGTTATCGGGCCCTATGGAATAGCCATCGGCAGGGATTACCATTATCATGTGCCGGTAAGCCTGGATATAGGGGCCATGGAAAAGGCGACGGCCCTCTTCATAGGTACCCATGACTTTAAGGCCTTTCAGGCCTCCGGGAGCATAGCAAAGGCCACGATAAGGACCATATATGATGCCAGACTCACCTGGCAGGATCCTTATCTCTATCTGGATATTCTAGGTGATGGATTCCTGTACAATATGGTAAGGATTATTGCCGGCACCCTTATATATGTAGGTAAGGGGAAATTGGATTACAGGAGCATAGATGAGATCATTCGGACAGGGGACAGGAGGCTGGCAGGACCGACCGCCCCTCCCCATGGACTATGTCTTGAAAGGGTATACTACCCCGGTGAAGATATAGCCTTGTTATCATGACCTCGCTACAACCCGTGAATCCAGCAATGGCGAAAATAGCGGTAATGGCCATTCAATGCTGTGTTTAAAGGGCTACTTATTTAGTTATATATAAAAAAATGGTTAAACTAAATACGAGTAGCGAGGTATTGATATGAAGATATTTAAACATAAGGCATTTACAATTGTTTGGACGATTCTTAGGGTATGGCTGGGATATAAATGGCTCACGGCAGGGGTACAGAAGCTTACAGACCCGGCCTGGGTTGGCAGTGAAGCCGGTACGGCTATTCAGGGCTTCTTTCAGGGAACCATTGCCAGGTCCACAGGCCAGTATGCTACGGTGCCCGGTTGGTACGCCGGCTTTATTGAAAGGGTTGCCATGCCTCTTTCAAAGGTATTTACCTACCTGATACCCGTCGGGGAAACCTTTGTAGGCATAAGCCTTATTCTGGGTGCACTGACCATATTGGGGCTGTTATGCGGTGCGCTTATGAACTTTAACTACCTATTGGCCGGCTCCGGTGGTGTAAACATAATCATGTACACCGTTGCCATCATACTCCTGGCAGCAGGAGCTGCTGCATACTATATCGGGCTGGACAAGGTTTTAATCTTCCCCATACTAAGGAGATATTTTAAGTTCATACCCGAGAAACCAGAGAAAACCGGCCTTAACAGGTAAATTTAGCTTGACACTGTTTGTGGCTTGTATTAAAATTAACTGTGGTGTAAATTACGATCCACTAGCCCCGGATCTTGAAATACATCTGATTTTATTTAGTAGGAGGGAAAGCAATGAGCACCTTCATGGCAAAGGCGCAGGAAGTGGAGCGTAAATGGTACGTGATTGATGCCGAAGGAAAAACCCTCGGTAGATTAGCCTCGGAAGTCGCCAAAATTTTGCGTGGTAAGCATAAGCCAATATATACCCCCCATGTAGATACAGGGGATCATGTGATTGTAATAAATGCAGAGAAAATTCACCTAACCGGGAAGAAATTAGACCAGAAACTATATCGTAGACATAGCCAATATCCGGGAGGACTGAAGGAGATTCCTTATCGTCAGCTGATGCAGAAAAGGCCTACCCTGGCAATACATGAAGCTGTAAGAGGGATGCTACCTAAAAATGCTTTAGGTAGGAAGATGATAAAAAAACTTCGTGTCTATGCAGGACCTGAACACAACCATCAAGCACAAATGCCAGTAGAGCTGGATATATAAGGAACGAGAGGAGGAAACGGGATTGGCAAAAGTACAGTATTACGGCACGGGCAGAAGAAAGAAATCCGTAGCCAGGGTTAGATTGGTTCCCGGTGATGGGAAGATCATTATCAACAACAGAGAACTCGATGATTATTTTGGACTTGAAACCCTGAAGGTTATCGTACGTCAGCCCTTGGAACTGACTGATACTCTCGGGAAATTTGATATAATCGCCAATGTACACGGCGGTGGATTTACAGGTCAGGCCGGGGCGATACGCCATGGGATTTCCAGAGCCCTGCTCAAGGCAGATGAGGAATTGAAACCTGCTCTCAAAAAGGCCGGCTTCTTAACTCGTGACCCAAGAATGAAAGAGAGAAAGAAATACGGGCTCAAAGGCGCAAGACGTGCCCCACAATTTTCAAAGAGATAAGGAATTATCGACATATGCAAAAGTATGTTGTCAAGATTACGAAATTTTACGAAAAAGCAAAGCGTCAGACTGGGAAACCTATCTGGCGTTTTTTATTTTATAAAGAAATCGATCCACCAGGAGTGGCTCCTTTAGATAAGAAAAGTCTAACCAATCGAACTTATATGTCAGCATATTCTATAGTAATATAGTAAAACATTGTACCTTGTTGTATAATTAAAATACCATTGTGTCTTAGCTCTAATACATACATAGAAATACATGTTCAATTATTCTCTTCATAATAAGCTGCAAATACAAGTCATAGGGGAGTGGGGAATGTGCGTAACATCAGCAAATATTATCCTTTGGAAAAGTACTTATATGGGCAAGAATCCAATCGAATTAGGTTAACCTATACCGATATTGAAAAAATCATAGGTGACAGACTTCCACCTTCGGCATATGAATATCATGCCTGGTGGGCCAACGGAAGCCATTCCCAGGCAGATGCATGGCTGAACGCTGGTTGGAGAGTGGATCAACTAGATCTGGGTAAATCAGTAGTTTTTATAAAAGAAAAAGGAGCAAATAATCGCAACTTAA
>DGDX01000054.1 GCA_002385665.1 Firmicutes bacterium UBA3941 | reverse complement strand
TCCTTGTCTCCGTCCATATAGAACTTTATCTCCCCTTCTCCCCACCATCCGCTGTTGTTGACTCCCCAGGCCATATAGGTACCGACATATTGGCCCTTGCCCTCGATACCATCCACTATGGTGTATACCTCCTTATAGGGAAGGGGATTGGTCCTTCTGAACTGTGCATGGAAATAACCTATATCATCAGGTACCTGCGTCAGGGTATAATCGATCTGATAATAGAGAGTCATAGGTTCATCATCACGGTTTTCCATGGTAATCTTGGCATGCTTCTTAAAGGGCATCTCCCAGTAGCAGTTAAAGGCACTGCCAGGATTAACGCAAACTGCAAGAGAGGAAACCTGAGCATATTCGCCCCATCCACAAGCAAAGAAGTCCCCAACGGGGCATTCCACCGACGGGTACTCTAAACCGTCCCAATATATTCGCATTATGGTGTTCCTCCAGTTGCCGGTAGGTGTCATCCATATGTGCTGGATAGCACCCGGCCCCTCAATGTCTGCAATGGTAAATATCTCTCCCGGCTGAATGATGATATATGGGTTTACCTTCCAACCCTGTCCCAATTCCCTGGCAGCCCAGCGTGCGCTCCCCTCCTCAAGGGTTGCCATACCGCCCTTACCTTTGGCACCATCAAAGTTTTCGGGGCTTATCGACCGGGTCTTGGCATCGGAAAGCCTCCAAAGGTTGCCCATGTTCATCCCTAGTCCATTAAACTTAGTCATATTAATATATCCTCCTTTTACTTGTTGGTAGCTTCTCTGCGAATATCCTTAAGACGCTTCATTACATCGTTTGCGCCTCTTCCGAAGTAATCATGGAGTACCTTGTATTCTTCATACAGCCTATTGTATGCCTCTACGTTGGTGGATATAGGTCTGTATACTACATCCTTTAACCTGGCCATATCCTGGGCAGCCTCGACGATGGAATCATATCCGCCCCTCTCCTTGCCTGCAGCCACGGCACCAAACATGGCCGATCCCAGTGCCGGAGCCTGAGCCGAAGCAGAAATCCTAATCTCCCTATTGGTCACATCTGAATATATCTGCATGAGGAAGGGATTCTTTTCAGCTATTCCACCTGCAGCGTAGAGTTCGCTGATTGGAACTCCGCTCTCTTCAAAGGTATCGATTATCATCCGGGTTCCGTAAGCAGTTGCCTCAATCAGAGCCCTGTATATTTCTTCGGGCTTGGTTAGCAGAGTGCATCCAACGATAAGGCCGGTCAGGTCTACGTCAACCAATACCGATCTGTTGCCGTTCCACCAGTCAAGGGCTACAAGCCCACTTTCCCCAACCGCTAATTTACTTGCCTTTTCACTCAATAGATCGTGGATGTTAATACCCTTGTCTTCTGCTTCCTTGTAGTAGTCCCCAGGCAAGCAATTGTTTATAAACCACTCAAAATGATCGCCAACACAGGATTGACCTGCTTCATATCCAAAATATCCGGGCATTATTCCGTCCTCTACAACTCCACACATGCCGGGAACCATTTTTTCTTCCTTGCTAAGGAGCAGATGACATGTAGAGGTCCCTATAATCATAAGCATTTTACCCTCATCAACAATCCCTACAGCGGGCATGGTTACATGAGCATCCACATTGGCTACCGCTACAGCGGTTCCCGGATTCAAACCGGTAAGCCGGGCTGCATCTTCCGTTATCTCCCCTGCCTTTGACCCTATGGGATATATATCCCTGCTGAGCTTCTCATCTACTACATTCTCCAGCCTGGGATCCAAGGCCTTAAAAAATTCGTTACTGGGATAGCCCTTTTGCTTATGCCAAAGAGCCTTATAACCTGCAGTACAGCTGCTCCTCTTTTCTTCTCCGGTGAGCTGCATGACAATCCAATCAGCTGCCTCTATAAACTTATATGCTCTTTCATAGATTTCAGGAGCCTCGTCCAATATCTGCCAGATTTTTGGAATAAGCCATTCCGAGGATATCTTGCCACCATAGCGGGCCAAAAAGTCTTCCCCGCGCTCTGTAGCGATTTCATTTAACTTATTGGCTTCGTCCTGAGCGGCATGATGTTTCCATAGCTTTATGTAAGCATGGGGATTGGTTTTATATTCGTCGTACATACACAGAGGTGTTCCGTCCTTATCTATGGGCAACATGGTGCATGCTGTAAAATCGATGCCTACCCCAATTACATCATGGGCAGAAACCTTCGATTCCTCCAGGACGGCAGGTATGGTTTCGCTGAGTACATCCAGGTAATCCTGAGGGTGTTGTAAGGCAAAGTCCGGCTCTAAACGGGTAACCCCGTCGGGCAGATACTCGTCCATCACTCCATGGGGATACACCTTGATGGCTGTTGCGATCTCTTTACCCGTCCCTATCTCTACCAGCACAGCTCTTCCCGATTGGGTACCAAAATCTACCCCAATGGCGTATTTCTTATTCATCCGCATCAACCTCCTATTACTTATAATATAACACGTTGCGCCGGTTAATGGTATACTTGGTGGCTATTAAGTGCTAATATTACATCGATTTGCATAAACCAAGGCCTATTATCTTTGTAAGCCTAACATGTATGAAAAGATATGAAATCTACTGACACAACGCGCTAGTATATCTAATTTTTCATGTAAATTTCACTATATAGTTCAGGGTGGCACAGATGCCACCCTGAATAAGCTTAAATACCCAAGATCCAAGATGCTATGGAAAAATAGGCCGTGAGGGCCAGGGCGTCTACTATGGTGGTAATAAGTGGCCCTGCCATTATGGCCGGATCCAGACCTATCTTCTTTGCCAAGATAGGGAATGACCCTCCTATTACCTTGGCTAAAATTACGGTGATGATCATACTAAATGATACCGTAGCAGCGACCCAAACCGATGCCTGTTGCATTATGAGAATCCTGGCAAAATTTACAACAGCCAACACTATACCCACCAAAATACTTATCCTTAACTCTTTCCACATGACCCTTAATATATCGTTAAGGTTAATTTCTTCCAGGGCCAATCCACGGATTATAAGAGTGGCGGATTGGGAACCGGCGTTCCCCGCCGTATCCATTAGCATGGGGATAAATGAGGTAAGTATGGCCACAGAATACAGGACATCCTGATACTTCTGAATGATACTCCCGGTCAGGGTAGCCGATAACATCAATATAAGCAGCCAGGTCACCCGGTGTTTTGCGAGTTCTACCACGCTGGTCTTTAGGTATTCCTCATCGGACGGTTGCATTGCCGCCATCCTTTGAAAGTCCTCGGTGTTTTCCTGTTCGATGATATCGACAATATCATCGATGGTTATGATACCTACCAGTCGGCCTTCCTTATCTACTACCGGAATCGCTAACAGATCATATTTCCTGAATATATTAGCTATATCCTCCTGGTCATCCAGAGTGTGTACGGAGATGATATTGGTCTCCATTATGTTCTCTATTGT
>DGDX01000092.1:919-5537 GCA_002385665.1 Firmicutes bacterium UBA3941 | reverse complement strand
CGTCATACCAAATACCAAATGAAAAAGCAGCTGAAAATGAGAGCTTGAAGTATAAGCCTGCTTTGAAATTTCGTCTATGCTTATCCTGTCAGTTAAATGATCTTCAATGTATTGAATGCTTTTCGATAAGCTTTGTATCCAGTTCATTCCATCCACCTTCTTACAGACAGCAATATATATTAATTGCATTCAAAAGTCATGTTTTAAAATACGATGTTTTGTCCGGGATAACCATTCAGGAGTGAACATAGTGCAGAGATAACGAATCCCGCAATTCCGGATAATTGGAACTGCGGGAATTTAGCTGATTATTTCATATCCTGCAGATGACAGTACAAGTAAAGCCTTTTCATAATTTTCAGCTTTGGTCAATATATAATCTGTGTTATATGTAGATACAGCAAATATCCCTATACCATTATCTGCAAGCAGTCCGGAGATTTTTGATAATATCCCTATAAGTGAAAAATTCAAGATTCCCTGAATTCTGAATGCTTTCCAGCCGTCATCCCTCTCAATCACATTGTCAGGAACATCCTTGGTCAAACATACCAGAGACTTTTCCTCATCTGTTTTTCCAACGAAGACATACTCTGCGTCCATATTAGTACGGGAGTAATTCTCGACTTTACACACTGAGAACTCCTTGTCAATCTTTTTTATTTCCATCTCCTTGTCCTCCGCAAACTACTATTTCTTCTTTTTCTTACTATAGGAGCTCTGTCTTTTTTCAGCCTCAAATACATAATAATCACCGATAGTATGTATCCTGGTCCCCCCAAAAATTGAAATCAGCTTATTCTTATACCATTCTTTCCGCTTGGTGACCATGTACATTTTCCCTCCAATGCGGAGCCTGTTAAAACCCTTTTCTATAAACTTCTTGGGTACTGAGAAATCCATATGATATGGTGGATTAGACAGGATAACCGTAAAGTCATTGTCGTCTATACTTTCATATGCGTCTCCCTGCACAACCTTAATGTTGCCCACTCCATTTAATACCGCGTTTTCCCTTGCAACCTCTACTGCTGTCCTGTCAATATCAGTCATAACTACATTTTCAGCCCCTATCACTTTTGCAACATATATCCCTACTAAGCCATACCCGCACCCTAAGTCCAGTACTTTATCATCTTCTTTCAGGTCCAAAACCGAAAGCATTGCAAGTGTTCCCCTGTCAATTCTCTTTGGGGAGAATAAACTTTCCGCGGTTTTAAACTGTAAATCAACACCATTTATACTGGTTTCTATAATCAATTTAATGGGCCTCCTTAAATCACAAACTATAAAAAGCAGGCGAATAGATGGTTAGTCTTAGCATGGCCTATTTCAATAGAATATCATCCCTTGTAACCGTATGAATATATTGAAATAATTCTGCCTCGATTGTATTAGTGTTTACCGGAACCGGCTCCTGTATTAGGGCTGCTTTCAGCCTTAACCCCAAGTTGCCTGTAGGTTGATCAGGCCGGATTATGTATCTCTTCGAAGTCGGATAAAATTTCGCGCAAATATCCAATGTTCATAGACTTGTCCCTTTTGCCCGCAGACTTGCGGTTATGAAATAGTGTTTACTGTTCTGCTTTTTTCCAGCAAAATAGCAGTCGTCTATATGCCGGATTCTGTCAATATCATAATCAGCGAGCAAATCTATAATGTCATCAAGTGTTACATAGAAATGCGGAATACCTTTTTCCGGACCATCGTCTGTTTTAATGACAGTGTTTTCATCCAGTCTGGGATAACCGGCACCCTTGTATGACCATGATTCTTTTGAGCATAATGTGAGAAATATTTCGCCGCCAATTCTTAATACCCTTGATATTTCATTAATTATTCTTTTTATCCCCACAGAATCGGTATGGGATATAACATGATATGCATAGATAGCGTCAAATGAGTTATCGTCATATGGGAGTTTTGACATATCAGCATTTTTAACCTGGATAGATAGATTTTCTTTTTTTGCCCATGATTTTAGATGTTCAGTTGCTTCTTGAGACAAATCAAAAGCATTGACATGAAAACCCTGTTTTGCAAAGAATATTGAATGTCTGCCCAATCCACAGCCAAAATCTAAAACCTCATTAAAGTCTTTGTCCTTCCATCTTTGTGCGATAAAGTAGCTTTCCTCACTTGGCTGTAACCAAATAGGAGATAATTCCTTATTCCAATCCCATGCTTTTGATATTGTCATGCATAATCCCTCCATCTTCACATTAAAATCTATGTCACAAACCATTGCAACCGGTGCAAAATTATACATTAATACTTTTTATTCTTATCAGCCTTTCTTGTCTTCCAAACTAAAAACCTTTAATTTTCCTGGCAACCACATCAGGCCCAAGATGCCTATTATCAATCCTGATATAATGCTCAAAAGGAAGTTTCTTTAATTGGATACGATATCTATTCCTTTGTAGATCCAGGTTTTTCTCTTCTCGTTTTAATGATTCCAATCCCTATCAGGAGTGACATGTATAGGAATATAGCGATGAAAGTGATGTAACTATAAACAGGATTACCAGTGGTAAAGCCTATTATGGGCATTCCCAATATGGCCATCAAAGGAAATCCCAAGGGTGCTGCCACAGCACTGCCCAGTACCAGGTTTTTGGCCACATCGGTCTTCAGATCCGGGTCAATACCTCTAAGGAGGGCCAGGCCGGTAGAAGCCGTTCCGGTAAGCATACCAAACATGGCCAGTATGTAATGGGTTGTGTTATTTAAAAACATTCTTCTGCCCAGCCAGATGGTAAAGAAATAGGTCGTAAAGGCTCCTACAATGGCTACCACCAGCAGGAGTTCCCAGTACTCCCGGATTGTCTGGATGGAGATGGCCATTATGGAAGCAGTTATCATTATATTAAAAAATAGAGAAGAGATATTATTCAATAAATAGGAATCCAGCAGTGGCTCTGCCCTGTGTCCCCTCCTGGAAAAGAAAAGAATAATCTTTTTAAAGAACATGGCCAGTAGAATACCAAACAGGAAGTTAAATCCCTTGACCAGGCTGGCAATGGTTTCTCCGATGGTCCCAAAGAGGGATAAAAGAATACCTGCCCCCTGCATGACTATGAAGGTAGCCAGATAGATGATAGCAATCCAGACAAACTGGACAGTAAGCATATCAAAAAAGTTTATTTCCTGTACGGAAGAGATGGATAATTCTTTTGTCTGCAAACCCTTTATCTGGTTTAGTCTGGCCACAGGTATCTTATACTTTCTGACAAAATAATTCAGCATAAAGACTCCGAAGAGACCGGCCACCAGAAACCCGGCAGTGGCCAGGGTAAGGCCATATTGGTTTACAAATCCATAGGGTAGCACCTCATCCCAGGATGAACCGATGGATGAAGCAAAGCCAGGCCCCTGGCCGTAAGCCAGAGGTAACATCAACCCCAGGCCGGCAAAGAGATCCGGTTTAAAGGTGTAGATCAGTCCCCAGACAGTTAACATGCCTACAACTCCCTGGAAACAATAGGTGGCGACAATAAAGAGTCCGGATTTTACTGTATCTGATTTATGTTCTGTTTTCTTTTCTGCCAGAGTCAATGCTATGAACCCAAGGGCCATGGAATGGAAGACAATCTTTTCATATAGTGCAGTATCGAAGTTTATCAATCCTGTAACTTCCGGTCCGATAAATAAGCCGATAAAGCCTGCCAGTAAAGCAGTAGGTACGATAATCGTCCTGAATATGCCCAGCTTCTCCTTTATAATTTTGGCAATAAAGGTTACTACAAAAATAAAGGCAATATTAATGACCACAGCCCAATCAGAATTCATATTTTTTATCCTCCTTAACTTTTGTCAGTAAGTCGTAGAATAGCTTTACCGACATATGTCTCTTCGGTTCAAATGTGAATCTGTATTTCGTGCCGCCTGCAAAGAACTCCACCATATCCAGGAATGTGATACTAAGTCCGGATATGTCATGAGTAGCAATAACCTCTCTCTGATTGTCATTGTATTCAATTGTCAATTTATCCGGTTCAAGTACGAGTAAAACTTCAAATCTTTCTCTGCTTTCTTCTATTTTCTCCAGGCTTATATGTGGATTGGAGAAGATGAAACCTCTCTCTATTATCCCAGGTAACTGGGACATCTGCCATCTGTTCCAGGCTACTGTATCGCTGAAGTGGGAGGAACCTTCAATTGTACCGTATTCATTTATGCTGTGTTCTTTCCCACAGGACTTACAGTAGAAATTGTTGCCCCTGGAGATTATACTGTTTATGGTATGGCATTCAGGACAGAGGTATAAGAGCCTTTCAATATCCTCGGCCAGTCTTTTCCCCCTGAAGGGGATTCTGTGCTTTTTCTGCCACTCAAACTCATTGTAGTTAAGTTCTTCAACAAGGGTTTTATATATTTCCTTTATGGATTTCCGGGCTATTATATCTTCGCTGATGATCTCCCTGATCTCTATGCTCATGATTCCCTTCCTGAAATAGTAGGCCCAGCGGGGTTTGCTCAGGTATCCGCCCTTGTAAAATATGGCGTAAACAGGAACCCTCAATAATTTTATTAGTTTTGCTGTTGAGGGTATTATAAAATCAGTACTGCCATCCCAGTTTCTCCCGCCTTCCGGGTAGAGCCCCACAGGATGCCC
>DGDX01000092.1:0-771 GCA_002385665.1 Firmicutes bacterium UBA3941 | reverse complement strand
ATGCCTTCAACAAGATTCAGGAGGAACCTTTTTAATTTGCTGTCATAATTGGCATCAGCAGTTACGTAGCGTATCAGTCTTCCGGAGAAGAGATTGCTGATAATGGGATCAAAGGCTGTGACATGGTGACCCAACAATAAGTATGGCCCCTTCAGTTCCTTTAATGGGTTGCGGTCAACTTTAATGTTAAATTTGAATTTCAAATATAACATTACAGGATATTTTAATAAATGATAAATAATATCACTCATTGTCAAGCTCATTGATATCCTCCATTTTTCCAGGAATTTACCTCCACTAAACAGTGGATCCGCTTTTCCATGTATATGTATCTATATTATCATGATTTCCTTAGAAAAATTACATCTATCCTGCATTCATTCAAATCCAATCACTCAAATCTGGCCTTGTCTATTGTTTTATGATATTTACCACCCTGGATATTTTATCAAACCTATTCCTGTGTACTGTTTACCAGATTGGATACCAAAATACAGGCAGATGAGTTACACAACACTTTCCCGGATTAAATGTTAAAGGTTCAGTGGTCTGGATTTTGCAGTGAAAGATTGAATAGTAACCTTGAGTACCTCAACTGTTTTTGCCATTCTTTCGTCAATTTCAAACTCTCGTCCGGTCTGATTCATCATAAGCAATTTGAGTCCGGCAATCTTTTCCTGTTCATCTCCCAATATTTCTGCATATCCTCTTCCAATAACAGAAGCAAAGGTTGAACCATATTCGCAGGGAATATCATCGCCCGAAACCAAT
>DGDX01000018.1:596-10085 GCA_002385665.1 Firmicutes bacterium UBA3941 | reverse complement strand
AGATGTGTATAAGAGACAGGATGTACATTTAGCAGGAACTACATCAATAAAGCCTGAAACTCTACAGGAAATAATAGTATCAATAACAGATTGGTGGAGACAGCAAGGATTTAAGCATTTTTTGCTATTAACATATCACGGTGACCCATTCCACATACAAGCCATGGACAAAATATCTAATAACATTAAGTTATACGATATATCTGAAATTGAATATTCGGATATACTTGAGAAGCAATCTTCCATCAGACATGCTTGTGAGGCTGAAACATCAGTTGCATTATTTTTGTATCCCCAAAAGGTGAAAATGGAATCAGTCCGAGAGCATGATATAAAGTTTGACGATTTCGAGAAATATTTGCTTCATGAAGTAAACGATTTACCGGAAGGTTATGTCGGGAATTTGGGCTATCCTTCTTTTGCAACAAAAGAAAAAGGAAGTAAAATTATTAGTCGTATGATAGATAGTATGATTAATGAATGCTATGATTTCTTAAAATCATCTTACTTAAGATAGCAAAGGAAATATTCACTTTATACACTCGTTTAAAGAATATATTGTTTCAGTATCTGCAGACAATTCCATTATTATATGGAATAAATACAAAGGTTCAATACTGCATCAGATCAAAAATGCCGGATGTTCTTTGGGATGCGCGATCATGACCGATAAATATCTTGTTTGTGTAGCTAAAATAGAATTAAAATTTGGGATATTGGTAATTGGAATATGGTTCTGGAAGCAAAAGCATTTGGAACTTTATTTTTTGATGACGGTTTTATTTATCTTGCTGATAGGAATATTCCCCGAGCAGCAGTGTTTACTATTGATGATATTATTAAAGAGGGTCAGATAAACTTGACCTAACTTTAGCAAAAAACAAAATATGGGTGATTATACTTCAGAATGTCTTTGTAAAAGGTTTATAGGGGATTTTGCAAAAGGTTGATGTGTTTCCGCGAAAGAATTATTCCACATAGAACATATCCATTCATACACAATCCACCTATCTATTATATAATAGCCAATTACATAGACTTAACACAAAATAGAGAGGAAGAGAAATTAAAATGGCAGATCTGTATTCCCTGTTAAAACAATTCAATGCGATTGGTGGTATGGTAGAAACCGGGCAAGCCGGTTTTTGTATGTTGATGGTTCTTTGGCAAAAGGCAAATGAACTTAAATGGAGAAATAAATTTTCCATGACCAATGCAGAACTGAAGTTTAAGGCAGGATTTAAAAACGAAAAGACGTTAATTGAAGTAAGAAACAAGCTGACCCAGTTAGGCTATTTCAAGTATATCAGCTCTGAGAACAGAAGAGAACGCGGCACATATATCCTGGAGTTTGATTTAATGAGTCTGCTGGACTGCTTACCGGAGGAAAGTATAGAGGGTAATACAGAGGTAAGTAATGAGGACGATGATTCAGCTGAATGTTTGCCAGAGGAAAGTAATGATGACAATAGTGGACACAACTGTTTACCTGGGGAAAGTAGTGGGGTAAGCAGTCAGGGGAATAGTGATGTAAACAGTGAGGGGAACATTAATAAACTAAACAAAACTAAACAAAACGAAGACGAGGACCTTCATAATCCTTATGTTGTTTATTCAAAGAATATAGGGCCTGTGTTTCCTGACATTTCGGATCCAATCTCACAGTACCAGAAAGATATTCCAGATGAGCCGGTAGGGGAGGCTTTTATGATTGATACTGGAAACAATGCCGGAAGCATGAGATATGCTAAGAAGGTTATAATTTCATGGCTGGAGAAAGGGATTATGGCAATGGATCAATTAAGAATCTACAAAGCCCGGTGGGAGAGTAGAATTCTAAGGTTTGTAATGAAAATGAGCCCAAACATGTTATGCAAAAAGCTAAGTGGTATACTTGATTTATCAAGATATGTCAGAAGAATCTACCCTCAAAAGATTGTCATATCATCAATCTGTCAAAGGGCAATCTAAACATTTGAAGTAAATTGTAAAGAATGTTATAATAATTCACATAAATTGACATGTATTTCATATTATCCATTTATTGGGTTTCTGGTGGGTGAGAACATGAAACCAATTACTTTTTTTGATATGGAAATTGATCCAGGTAGTGAAAGGATAGTTGACATAGGCGGGATTAAAGCCGATGGCAGATCATTTCACTCTGGCAGTGTTGCGGAATTTATTGAGTTCTTACAAGGAACCCGGTATATTTGCGGCCATAATATCCTTAACCATGATTTAAAATATATCCAGCATGTTTTCACCCAGGCAAAACTACGGGATTTAAAGTATATTGACACCTTGTATCTCTCTCCCCTATTGTTTCCGGCCAAGCCCTATCACGCCTTGTTAAAGGACGATAAACTGCAGACAAATGATCTTAATAATCCCCTAAACGATTCAATAAAGGCCAGGGACCTTTTTTACGATGAAGTTACAGCCTTTTTGAGATTGGACGATGATCTAAAGGCAATCTTTTATTATCTGTTAAGGGATAAAAGTGAGTTTTCAGCCTTCTTCCATTTCCTTGGATATGAAGTGAAAGAGATTAACATAGTAAGGATAATCCGTGAAAGATTTCATTCCAAAATCTGTAGTGAAGCGGATCTTAAAGGGATCACAGCCAGATACCCTGTTGAACTGGCCTACTGTCTCGCCCTTATAAATGTCAATGACAGATATTCCATTACCCCGTCCTGGGCATTAAAAAGCTTTCCGGAAATTCAGAATGTCATGACCTTGTTGAGAGAACGGACCTGCCTTAAGGGTTGCTCCTATTGCGCTGAGGCCCTGGATATACACAAGGGCCTTAAAAGGTTTTTCGGTTTTGATTTCTTTAGAACCTTTGGTGGGGAACCCTTGCAGGAGAAAGCTGTAAGGGCTGCAGTTGATGGTAAATCCCTGCTGGCTGTATTCCCTACCGGTGGAGGAAAATCCATTACCTTTCAAGTCCCTGCTCTGATGAGCGGTGCAAACTCCAAAAGCTTGACCGTAGTCATTTCGCCCCTGCAGTCACTTATGAAGGATCAGGTTGACAATCTTGAAAAGGCGGGTATCACCGAAGCCGTTACCATAAATGGGCTTCAAGACCCCATCGAAAGATCAAAGTCCATACAAAGAGTTGAGGCTGGGCTGGCCTCCATTTTATATATCGCACCGGAATCATTGAGATCCAGGACCATTGAAAAGCTTCTTTTGGGAAGGAACATTGACAGATTTGTCATTGATGAAGCCCATTGCTTTTCTGCCTGGGGACAGGATTTCAGGGTGGATTATCTATATATAGGCGAGTTTATAAAGTACATCAAGGAGAAGAAAAATATTCCGGAAATCCCGGTTTCCTGCTTTACTGCAACTGCCAAGCAAAATGTTATAGAGGATATCAGGAAGTACTTCAAGGATAAGTTAAACCTTGATCTTGAACTGTATACCACAAGGATAGCAAGGACAAACCTGAGATACAGGGTTCTGAAGAAGGATAACGAAGAAGAAAAATACAATACCGTCAGAGATCTGTTGGACGAGAAGAAATGTCCCACCATCATCTATGTATCCAGAACCAGAAGGGCTGTTTCCCTGGCTCACAGGTTAACAGCTGATGGTTATCCCGCAAAGCCATACCATGGAAGGATGGATAAGGAGGAAAAAACACTAAATCAAGATGCATTCATTAAAGGTGAAGTCAACATAATAGTTGCAACTTCTGCCTTTGGAATGGGAGTCGATAAAAAGGATGTAGGTATGGTTATACATTTTGACATATCAGACTCCCTTGAAAACTATATTCAGGAAGCGGGAAGGGCTGGCAGGGACGAGTCCATGTCTGCAGACTGCTATGTACTGTTTAATGATGATGATCTTGGCAAGCATTTTATCCTGCTGAATCAAACAAAGCTCAGCATCAGGGAGATTCAACAGGTATGGAAGGCCATAAAGGATATCACCAGGTTTCGGTCTACGGTATCCCAATCCGCACTGGAGATTGCCCGAAAGGCCGGCTGGGATGACAGTATAAGGGATATTGAAAATAAGGTAATTGCAGCTATTGCAGCTTTGGAGGATGCAGGCTATCTAAGGCGGGGACAGAATGAAGTGAGGGTATTTGCAAACAGTATCCTGGCTCGAAATGCAAAGGAGGCCATTGAAAGGATAAATGCATCGGATAAGTTTGAGAAAGCTGATAAAGTGACAGCTGCAAGAATAATAAGTATGCTGTTTTCCAGCAAGAGCCGGATGCACCTGAGCGATGAAGAAGCGGAGTCAAGGGTCGATTATATATCAGATTATCTGGGTATTCCCAAAGGGATTGTGATAAGAATAGTAAACCTCCTCCGAGAGGAAAGTATTCTGGCGGATACCAAGGACATGACAGCCTTTATAAAAAAAAGGCAGAATATGAATTATTCATTAAGGATACTCAGATCATTTTGTCAAATAGAAAGGTTTTTGCTTACGGTTCTGGACAACCAGGAAATGGTATTCAATGTTAAAGAGCTCAGTGAACAGGCCGAGCTATACGGATGTGAAGATGTAACCCCATCCAGGTTAAAAACCATCCTGAATTTCTGGGCAATTAAGAATTGGATAAAAAAATCGAATCACAGATATTCCAGGAATCATGTAGCAATCCTCCTGGTCGGAAATATTGAAGAGTTGGAAGAGAAAATCACCAAGCGACATGAGCTGGCAATGTTTACCATAGAACATCTCTACGAAAGCATTGGAAAGAAATCGGCCAGGCATTCCAAGGACAATCAGGAAATTCTGGTGGAGTTCTCCCTGGTGGGCATAAAGAAGGCGTTTGAAGGTAGACCCACCCTTTTAGACACGAATGTGACCTTGGATGATGTAGAGGATACCTTATACTACCTGTCAAAAATCGATGCAATAAAAATCGAAGGCGGCTTTATGGTGGTATACAACGCCCTTTCAATCCATAGGCTTGAAAAGGATAACAGGAAACAATACAAGTTGGAGGATTATGATAAGCTGAATCAGTTCTACACGAATAAGGTCCAACAGATACACATTGTCGGTGAATATGCAAAAAAGATGATAGAGGATTACAAGGCGGCATTACAGTTTGTAGATGACTATTTTCAGCTGAATTACAGATCATTCTTAAATAAGTATTTTAAGGGCAGCCGGCAAGATGAGATTAAGAAAACTATTACCCCGGCCAAGTTCAGGCAGCTATTTGGAGAACTGTCCCCGGCTCAGCTTAGGGTAATAAACGACAGGGAATCTAAATACATCGTTGTGGCTGCCGGTCCCGGAAGCGGCAAGACCAGGATTTTGGTACACAAATTGGCTTCATTATTTTACATGGAGGATGTCAAACATGAACAGATGCTTATGATCACCTTTTCCAGGGCTGCTGTAACTGAATTTAAGAAGCGGCTTATTAACCTTGTGGGTAATGCAGCCAATTTTATAGAGATAAAAACCTTCCATTCCTACTGTTTCGATCTGCTGGGCAGGGTCGGTACCATTGAAAAGTCTGATGAAATAATAAGGGAAGCTGTGAAAAAGATTAGGAGTGGTGAAGTTGAGCCAAGAAGGATAACAAAGACAGTGCTGGTTATTGATGAGGCCCAGGATATAGATGCAGACGAATATGACCTTATCTGTGCACTGATGGAATACAATGAAGATATGAGGGTAATTGCCGTAGGAGATGATGACCAGAATATCTTTGAGTTTCGTGGTTCAAGCTCGGAATACCTAAGGCGGCTTATTGAGGATAAGGAAGCGGTCATGTATGAGCTGGTGGAAAACTTTAGGAGCAAGAGCAATATAGTCGATTTTTCCAATCAGTTCCTGGAAAGAATAGGGAATAGATTGAAGAAGACCAGGATTATGCCTGTCCAAAATGATCCCGGGAAGATAAGGTTATACAGATACAGAAGCGACAACCTGATAGTACCGTTGGTTAACAATATGCTTAAGGAGGAAATCTCCGGAACTACCTGTGTATTGACTAAAACAAATGAAGAGGCAATACTTGTTGCCGGGCTTTTATCCAAAAGAGGGATGAAGACAAAGCTTATTCAAACAAATGACGGGTTTAATTTGTACAATATCCTGGAGGTACGTGCTTTTCTGAACTATTTAAACCTGTCAGAAGATATGTATGTTATCGATGATGACACATGGGAAAAGGCCAAGAGGATGCTTAAGAACAGGTTTGGCAACAGCCTAAATTATAATCTCTGCGAAAATATAATCAGGGATTTTGAGCAAACCAATACAAGGTATAAATATATATCGGATCTGGAGGTTTTTATCCGGGAATCAAAGCTGGAGGATTTTTATGATGAAAGCTTGGAAACCATCTTTGTATCCACTATCCATAAGGCCAAGGGCAGGGAATTTGATAACGTTTATCTGATGCTGGATAGGTTCTCCTGCATGACTGATGAATCCAGGCGCCTGCTCTACGTGGCTATAACCAGGACCAAGCAAAATCTAACCATTCATTACAACGGCAACTATTTAGACCATATAAGAACAAGAAATTTGGAAGTCATTGATGATTTCAACCTATATACACGTCCCAATGAACTTACAATTCAACTAGGTTACAGGGATATATGGCTGGATTATTTTATATGCCGGCAACTCTTGATTTCGAATTTAGTTAGTGGAGATCAACTCATTGTTGATGGTCATTTCTGTTGCAATAAAAGAGGACAAGCGGTATTGAGGTTCTCGAAGCAATTTGTGGAACAGATAGAAACCATGAAAGAGTACGGCTATGTGCCTAAAAAGGCGAGGATAGGCTTTATTGTATATTGGAAGAAGGAGAATACCGAAAATGAAATAAGAATTATTCTGCCGGAAATACATTTCGAGAGGGCGGTGGATGCAATTTATTTATCAAAGTATAAATGAATACAGTTATAATGGTCAATTTGAAAGGCCAACAGGGCACATGATAGTATGAACATCGCAAGGTTACCAAAAGATTGCAGCTATCACCTGAAGTAAAAGATATATCAGGCCAGCAAAAATATGATAAAATATATAATATCAGGGGACAGGTGTTTTTTGTATAGGTCAAGGGATCTGCCCCCGTTTCGTGTTGTGATTCATATCAGAGGGGGATTTGGATGGCTAATAATAGTAAGAACTTTGAGGATTTTATCACCATTTACAATGAGCTTGACGACTTTATGAGGAAAGAACTGAATCAGGATCATAAGGCATCACATAGTGATCTGATAAGGAAGATGGCCAGGAAAAATAAGGTGTTCAATATCTATATGGACGAGCTTTTATCCTTTGCCAGGCTCCGAAATGCGATCATACATAATCCATATAACAGGTATGCACAGCCAATTGCAGATCCCCATGATTATGTAGTGGAGAAATATAAAAAAATACTGGATTACGTACTAAGGCCGGCAAGAGCACTGGATACGATAGCGGTAAAAGGTAAAGATATCTATACTGCCAGACTTGATGATAGGGCATTGGATATAATGATAGCTATGAATAAGTACGCATATACCCATGTTCCTATTATTGAAGAGGGAAGGTTTGTAGGGGTGTTTAGTGAGAATACTGTGTTTTCATATATAGTTAACTCTATGGATTGTCTGTTAGCAAAGGATGCGAAGATCAGAGATTTCTCTGACTTCATACCCATTGACAGGCATGAGAGTGAATCCTTTGCGTTTGTATCCAGAGATACTCTGGTTATAGATATTGAGGATATGTTTGCAAAAGAGCTAAGACAGGAGAAGAGGCTGGCTGTAGTATTTATAACTGATAACGGGGATCCGAATGAAAAGCTGCTAGGCTTGGTTACAGCCTGGGATATAGCCGGTTATAGGGAAGAGTAGAACTGCCTAAAAGGATGCTTATTTAGTTATTGGAGATGGCGTATCCATTACGCCAGTAGTTTATTGATCTGCGTACATCTCCTGAAGTTTTTTGACCCCTGAGATAGTTATACGATATCTTCTTTCTGTTCTATTGTCCGTTGCTATCTCCTGAATATAACCAAGCTCTTCCAATAGTCCTAAAGCTATATCGATCTTTTTAGTATTAAACTTTTGAAAGGTTGATTTAATCTCCGTCTTATTAAGCCCCTTATCCAAGGCCAGGCCTAACTCGCCTATTATTTTGGGGACGTAGAATATAACGTCATCCGGGATTTCGGATAGAGATGAAATGTCTTCATTACGATCGAATAGGCTGATTTGTTTTCCGTTAAGCATAGTACCACCTCATCGGATTTGTTTATCGTTGGCTTTATATAATTACCGGCATCTTGCTTTCTTTGTTTATATTAATCAGACAGAAGAAGTTGAGCAAAGCTTATATCATGAATTATGTATTAGTGTCAAAAAACATCAAATCGAGGAGTATGAATCATGGCTTAGTATAATATTACATTAAATGGAGGACTTTTGCACGAACTTTTTGTCAAAAGTAAAGATAGGGACACTTGCCAATTTCACACGCTAGTGTTTTAGACATCTACAGGTTTCCTTATTATGCTTATGTTAGAGGAGGGAAAACCATGTATAAAAGAAACTTAATCATTTTATGCCTGATAATAGTTTCCATGTTCCTGGGCTGTTCCAATGAGTCTGTTAAAGAGAGCAATATCAATGGATTCCTCAAGGGAGTATATCAGGTAGAAAGTACGGATGAATATGAGGATATGGTTAATAAAGTGGAAGAATATCTTAAGACTCACGAAGTTGAGGGCATATATGTAATCGAAGATGAGGAAATATACGAACCCTTTATCTTAAAAATTGATGAGTATTCTACTGAAAATGCAGTGTTAGACTTAATAGCCAATGGATATATAACAAGATACTATCAACAGGCGTTGAAAGAAAAATGTCAATTCATTATAAAAGATGTTGAAATGGAGCATAATCAAAAAGAAAATCAAGTCTATTATACCATCACAATCGAAAAAAGATTTGACGATAATACAACCCAGCTTACAGAGGGTAAGGGAATCATCAGACTGGACGAAGATGGATATGTGGATTGGTTCAAAATAGTAAAGGATTTGGGATAGGAGGGTGACTAAATAATGCGAACAGAACAAGAAGTGATGGACCTGATCCTGGACGTGGCCAGGGCTGATGAGCGTATACGGGCAGTACTGCTGGTCGGTTCCCGGGCAAACCCCGCCATACCAAAGGACATCTACCAGGATTACGATATCAGTTATTTCGTCGAGGACATTACGCCCTTCTACAATAATCCTGCATGGGTTGAAGAACACTTTGGAAAGCCTCTGATTATGCAGATGCCGGAAGCTATGCGTGATCCAGTGGGAGACGGTAATTTCAACTATATGATGATTTATTCCGATGGAGTTCGCATTGACCTCTCTTTTGTATACAAAAAATACATAGATGACGGAGAGCCCGCTGCTGTTCTGCTGGATAAGGACAATGGCAGGGGCTTTTTACCGCCCCAACTGGCTCCCAGCGATAAGTATTGGCATATAAA
>DGDX01000018.1:0-323 GCA_002385665.1 Firmicutes bacterium UBA3941 | reverse complement strand
AACAATGTAGCTAAAGGTATAGCAAGGGATGAGCTGCCCTATGTCATGTATATGCTGAACTGTGTGGTTCGGTCTGAATTACACGATATGATAAACTACTATATCGGTGTTCAGCACGGGTTCAACCTTTCCACAGGTAAAGAAGGCAAATATTTTAAGAAATATCTGCCTCCGGACATATATGAACAATATACCGCCACCTATTCCGGCAGTAATTACGCGGACATTTGGAGGGCAGTTGAGACCATGTGCAATTTGTTTCATACTCTGGCATTGACAGTAGCAGCACACTTTGGCTTCACCTATCGGCAGGAGGAAGAAGA
>DGDX01000038.1 GCA_002385665.1 Firmicutes bacterium UBA3941 | reverse complement strand
AGATGTGTATAAGAGACAGCATCTACACTGTACCGGATATTTTGGTCATAATACTCCTCATGGTAACGGTTAAGCATCCATTGAAGGAGCTTGCCGAGAATGTTCCTGGTTTTGAGTGGATTAATGTAGTAGGAACTGGACTTATAAGCATATTTATCGTTTTTTCACTGTTGTATTGGGTAGGTATGGCACGAATCGTCAGAGGACAAATCCTGACACTGAAGGAACAGGAATTTGTAACTGCAGCCAGAGCCTTGGGAGCTTCCCATGGCAGGATAATCAGAAAACATCTGTTGACCAATTGTGTGGGTACTCTAATCGTAACTACCACGCTGCAGATTCCTTCTTCAATATTTACCGAAAGCTTTCTTAGCTTTTTAGGTCTCGGGGTAAACGCACCTATGCCCAGTCTTGGTTCCTTGGCCGCCCAGGCGGTTGATGGGATTAGGTCATATCCCCATAGACTATTGGTTCCTGCAGTTGCCATCAGCCTCATCATTTTGTCCTTTAACCTTTTCGGGGATGGTCTGAGAGACGCCTTTGACCCAAGGTTAAAGAACTAGGGAGGAAAAATTATGAGTGATGTACTATTAGATATAAAAAATCTCAGGCTTTCATTCTTTACGCCTGCCGGAGAGGTCAAGGCCTTAAACGATGTTACCTTTAAGATGCATGAAGGTGATGTTTTGGGCATCGTGGGCGAGAGTGGAAGCGGTAAATCCGTAACTGCCTATTCTATAATGGGCCTCGTTCCCTTTCCGGGAAAGATTATTGGAGGCACCATCGACTTTAATGGGCATCGAATAAATGATATGACTGAAAAACAGATGCGGGACATAAGGGGAAATGAAGTAAGCATCATATTCCAAGACCCTATGACATCCCTTAATCCCGTATATACCATAGGTAACCAGATCCGGGAGGTAATACTCCTCCATACGGATATGAACAAGGAACAGGCCAATGAAAGAGCCCTGGAACTACTAACCTTGGTCGGTATTAATGAGCCCGAAAAGAGGTTAAATCAATACCCCCATGAACTGTCGGGCGGTATGCGTCAAAGGGTGATGATCGCTATTGCTCTGGCCTGTGAGCCTAAACTGCTAATTGCCGATGAGCCTACTACAGCATTGGACGTAACCATACAGGCCCAGATAATAGAGCTGATGATGGAGCTAAAGGAAAAGATCAATATGTCCATCATTATTATCACCCATGATCTGGGTGTAGTAGCTAACATGTGCGATAAGATTGTAGTTATGTATGGGGGCAAGATCGTGGAAACAGGAACCAGTGATGAAATCTTCTACAGCCCCCGACATGAGTATACCAAAGGGTTACTTCGCAGTGTCCCCAATTTAAACACGAAGAGCCATGAAAAGCTGGTACCTATTGAAGGGACACCGTTGGATATGCTTAACCCGCCTGCGGGATGCCCCTTTGCGCCCCGCTGCGATAAATGTATGAAAATATGTCTAAGGGAGATGCCTGAGTATAGTAAACTCAGCGATACGCATGAGTGCGCTTGTTGGCTTTTGCAAAAGGAAGCCTTTGAGGCCGCCGCTGGAGGTGAAAACTAATGGAAAAACGCTTGGAAGATAGGCATGCTAATACAAGAGAAAGCGAACGCCCTTTAATAGAGGTTAAGAACTTAAAACAGTATTTTCCTGTAAGTGACGGCCTTTTTCGCACTAAGTATGTTAAAGCCGTAGACGATGTATCCTTCTATATTAATAAAGGGGAGACATTGGGATTAGTCGGAGAGTCAGGCTGTGGTAAAACGACAACGGGACGTTCCTTGCTTCGTCTGTATGAACCAACGGGGGGCAAGATATTCTATGATGGGGAGGATATAACCCATGCCGACATGATGCCCTACCGCAGAAAGATGCAGATCGTATTCCAGGATCCTTACGCCTCCTTAAACCCCAGAATGACTATAGCGGATATTGTGGGTGAGCCCATAGATATTCACAAATTGGCTCATTCCAAGAAAGAGCGTTCAGAAAGAATTATGGAAATGTTGGACAGGGTAGGCCTAAACAGCGAACACGCCAACCGCTATCCCCATGAATTCTCCGGAGGGCAACGACAGAGGGTCGGAATAGCAAGGGCTCTGGCTGTAGATCCGGAATTTATCGTATGTGATGAACCGGTATCCGCCCTTGATGTATCCATACAGGCTCAAATTGTCAATATGTTTGAGGAACTCCAGGAAGAGATGGGATTGACCTATCTGTTTATTGCCCACGATCTGTCCGTGGTTAAACACATAAGCAATCGTATTGGGGTTATGTATCTTGGCAAACTGGTAGAGCTGGCAGAGAGCTATGAATTGACATTTCACAGTGTACATCCATATACAAGATCCCTTATTTCCGCAATACCAATACCTGACCCCGAGGTTAGCCGTCAAAGGAAGAGGATAGTCCTGGAAGGCGATGTACCAAGCCCCTTGGATCCTCCAAGCGGTTGTCGATTCCGCACCCGTTGTCCCTATGCAGATGAATTATGTGCCAGGGAGGAACCGGAGTTTAGAGAAATTTCCAAGGGTCATTTCGCAGCCTGTCATCATTTGGATAGAGTACAATAACAGGGGGTTGACGAAAGTTAATTAAGGGGTGTATTATAGGCTGTGCCTAACACCCCTGGATAATTGTGCCTTTATCTATTGAAGATAAAAATTCAATAGATGAAATATATAAAAAGGAGAGGAACAAGGTATGAAAAGAATTGCATTGCTGTTAGTCATTATTATGACTTTTGGGATGCTGGCAGCTGGCTGCGGTACTTCTGGTACCAAAGAATTGGTTGTCAATGTAGGACCTGAACCTGCAACCATTGATCCTGCATTAAACTCAGCTGTCGATGGGGCTACGCTATTAATTCATGCATTTGAAGGCCTCATGAGTCTTGATGAGAATGGGGTTCCCGTAGAGGCGCAGGCCGAATCCTATGAAGTTAGTGATGATGGCCTAACCTATACATTTACCCTGCGCGACGGCTTAAAATGGAGTGATGGCGAGCCGGTAACTGCTGAGGATTATGTGTACTCTTGGAAGAGGGCCGTTGATCCTGAAACAGCAGCCGACTATGCCTATATGTTTGAAGTCATCGAGGGTTATGATAGTGAGGAAGGGAATCATGATCTCAACGTGCAGGCACCTGATGATAAGACTGTGGTAGTAAAGCTTAAAGCTGCCGCTCCTTACTTCCTGGAGCTTTGCGCATTCCCCACCTTCTTCCCTGTTCGCAAGGACATAGTGGAAGCTGATCCAGATGGTTGGGCAACAAAACCAGACACCTACATAGGAAATGGACCCTATGTAATGGACGAATGGGTACATGATTCTCATATTGTTCTGAAAAAGAACTCCAACTATTGGAATAAGGAGAAGATAGGCCCTGAATCCATCAAATTCCTACTTATGGACGACGATGGGGCTATCCTGGCCGCTTTTGAAAATGGTGAAATCCTCCTAGCCGACTCCTTGCCCAATGATGAAATTGAGGCATGGAAGGATAAGGAAGAGTTCTTCATCCAAGGTCAACTTGGTACCTACTATATCAGCTTTAACGTACAGAAGCCTCCGTTGGATGATCCTAAAGTTCGTAGGGCTTTAATGCTAGCGATTGACAGGGTTTATATCTGCGAGCAGATTGGGCAAGCCGGTCAACAACCTGCAGGTGCTTTCGTAGCAACCGGACTTTCCGATGCTGATCCTACCAAGGAATTCCGTGAGGTAGGCGGAGATTACTATGATCCTTATGATTATGAAGGAAACCTGGAAGAAGCTAAGCGTTTACTGGCTGAAGCCGGATATCCCAACGGTGAAGGATTACCTACCATGGAATATCTCTACAATGAGTCCACCGGACATCAGCTGATTGGTGAAGCCATCCAGAGCATGTGGAAAGAGATCGGGGTTAACATCGAACTCGCTTCACAGGAATGGAATACCTTCCTTGATACCAGAAAGAACGGCGATTACCAAATTGCCCGAAACGGCTGGTTGGGTGACTACAACGATCCTATTTCCTTCTTGGATATGTGGGTAACCGGAAGCGGTAACAACGATGCTCAGTGGTCCAACGCTGAATATGATGCTTTAATTTCCCAGGTAAAGGCTTCCTCAGACAGGGAAGAGCGTATGAAGCTCATGCACCAGGCAGAGGATATTATATTTGAAGAAGCCATGCTGGCACCGATCTACTACTATGTGGATATATATCTAAAGAGCCCGAAACTTGAAGGATTCTATTCTTCACCTCTTGGATATAAGTACTTCATGTACTCCAAGGTAGTGGACAAATAAATTATACGTATTCTAATATATGCGAAAAAAATAGCCACCATATCACGGATCCTGTCCGTGTATGGTGGCTATACTTATATAACCATTCGATATTTACTGTTTGTAGTAGTGGTCGTTTACCGCATCATAAATATTCTGCAGCCTCTTTATCCAAAATAACCGTTACAAAGGGATGGAGTTGGAGAACTGAGGCAGGTACATTCTGTGTAATAGGCCCTTTCAGTGCCTTGGCAGCAATCCTTGCCTTGCCGCTCCCTGAAATCAAAAGCATGATACTGCGTGCCTGCATTATCGTCTTGATTCCCATGGATAGTGCCTGTCGTGGCACCTGATCTGGGGACTCAAAAAACCTGGAATTGGCTTCTATGGTCCTCTCTGACAGATCGATTAAGTCGGTGACCGAGTCGAAGGGGGTGCCGGGTTCATTGAAACCAATATGACCATTATGGCCGATTCCCAATACCTGTAGGTCAATGCCTCCGGCAGCCTTGATCTTTTCTTCATAATCTGCGCATACTTTGTAGGGGTCGAGCCCTTCGCCGTTGAGTAGATTCACGTTCTCGTCTTTGATGTTGATTTTACTAAAAAGGTTTTCGTACATGTAATGATAATAGCTCTGAGGATGGTCTTTTGGAAGGCCCCTATACTCGTCCAGATTAAAGGTCTTTACCCTTGAAAAGTCCAATTCTCCCTTCTTATACTTATCGGCCAACAGTGCATATAATCCGAGGGGGGTACTACCCGTTGCCAAACCAAGGACGCTATCGGGTTTGTTCCTGATTTGCCGGCTTACAATGTCCGCGGCGATCTCATTAAACTCTTCCATATTTTCTGCAATTATAATTTTCAAATTCCAGACCTCCTTACAATTTATTATATAGCTTGGTCAGGGCTATATTGGTATCACCTTAGGGGACACGATTTTCAGACTTGAATTAGATAGGTCACTATAAAAGACTGATACCAATGTTAGCGGTAGTAAAGATTTAAGTTTAATTTACCTTATTGATGGTGACATAATACATTGGTATTTGGTGCTTTTTCCCTTATATACATTATAAACCCTTTTGCTTGTTTTTAAAAGAGAAAAGCTGTGATATAATAAACAGGAAATATAGAATTTAGTAAATTTTTGCGTTTATTTTAGCCTTTTTGAAGAAAAATAGTCAATGACGGGAGGATAAGTTTATGCCATTGGACAAAATAGTGGATTCTTATAGAGATAAACTCATAAGATCTACCCAGGAGTTAGTCTCTATTCCCAGCGTAAAAGGGAAGCCGTCGAAGGGTAAACCCTTTGGTGAAGGGATTAATAAGGCTTTGGAATATACACTGGATTTGGGTGAGAAGCTGGGCTTCTTAGTGGGAAATGTAGACGGTTATGCAGGTTTCATAGAATTTGGTCAGGGAAGCGAAACCCTTGGTATATTGGCTCACTTGGATGTAGTTCCTGAGGGTGAAGGATGGACCTATCCACCTTATGGCGGAGAAATTCATGATAACAGGATCTACGGGAGAGGGGCCATCGATAACAAGGGTCCGGCCCTGGCAGCCCTCTATGCCATGAAGGCCGTTATGGAATCCGGAGTACCGGTTAATAAGAAGGTACGCCTTATTCTGGGGACCGACGAGGAGAGTGGATGGGCTGATATGGATTACTATTTCAAAAAACAGCCCATGCCGGACTTTGGTTTAACCCCGGATGGCAGCTACCCTGTGATTCATGCAGAGAAGGGAATAGTACATATTGAACTATACAAAACATTTGATGAATCGGATGGAGATAAATCCCCTGTCTTAAGTATAAAAGGTGGATCCAGGGCCAATATGGTCCCTGACAGCTGTACCTACATACTTCAAGGAGAAGCAGAGCCCATACAGGTCAGGGGAATATCCGCCCATGGCAGCACCCCAGATAAAGGGGAAAATGCTATAGCCAAGGCTTTGAAAGAGTTAAAGAACAGGGGCCTTGGAAATGGATCTCTTGATAGGTTTGTAGCGGATCTGGACAGGCTTATAGGTCAGGATACTACCGGAGAAGGGCTGGGAATCAAATGCTCGGACGATGTGTCCGGCCACCTAACCCTAAATCTTGGCATAATCGATGTTGATACCCAGGCAGGCAAGGCTGTATTGGATATCCGATATCCGGTTAAGTATACCCAAGGGGAAATCCTGTTAAAGATCCATGAAAAACTTCAAGGTACCGGGATTGATGTGAAGGTCTTGCATGGGCAAAAACCTCTGTATGTACCCAAGGATCATTTCCTGGTGAAGACCCTGATCAGTGTGTATAAGGACCAGACCGGGGCAGAATTTGCCGAGCCCTTATCCATTGGAGGCGGGACCTATGCCAGGGCCCTTGATATCGGTGTTGCCTTTGGAGCCATATTTCCCGGCAGCGTTGAGCTGGCACATCAGAAGGATGAATATATTGAGATAGAGGATCTGGTTCTAAATGCCAAGATCTACGCCCATGCCATAGCCGAATTGGTCAATTAGGAATGTGACTGATCGGGATTTCACCCTGAGTTATTTAGAAATCCTTTATAATTTTGCAGTACGAGTTAATTTTTATAAAATCCTTGTAATACTCCTTGCCTTTTTACTGAGTTTATATTACAATGTATTTTAATTATTTTAAATTCTGCAAGATATGAAAAGGCTATGAAGGGAATAGTAGAAATTGTTAGCCTAGGTTCCAGAGAGTCGGTACAGGGTGAAAGCCGATACCAGGCAGCTATTTTGAAGATCATCCCGGAGCCGTCAATCTGAACCTTTAGTAGGGTTGACCGGGGTGGGCCCGTAATAGCCCAGGGATATAAGCCTTATGGCCGTATCCTACTGAGGCTGCTATTGCAAAATAACAGTGAAAATGGGTGGTACCACGAATATAACCTTTCGTCCCATAGCGGGATGGAAGGTTTTTTATTTTTATTCAAAGGACAGAACGGTCTCGATCCTCATTTAGAATCAGAAAGGGAGGCAAAAGGATGAAATTACAAGTTGCTCAGGTGCTAATAGAATGTTTGAGGGAGCAGGGTGTGGATACAATATTTGGGTATCCTGGAGGTGCGGTTTTACCCATATATGATGCACTTTACGATGTGAAGGATATTAAACACATACTAACTGCCCATGAACAGGGTGCAACCCATGCGGCGGACGGATATGCCAGGGCAACCGGTAAGGTGGGAGTAGTGATAGTAACCTCGGGACCCGGTGCAACCAATACCGTTACGGGTATTGCGACGGCATATATGGATTCGGTACCCATGGTGGTGTTCACAGGCCAGGTTGCCAGCTCATTGATAGGCAGGGACTCATTCCAGGAGGTCGATATCACTGGAATTACTCATCCCATAACCAAGCATAACTATATTGTCAAGGATCCACAACAGCTACCACAAATAATCAGACGGGCTTTTCACATTGCCAGGTCGGGTAGACCGGGTCCGGTACTTGTAGATATACCCAAGGATATCCAGGTAGCTATGGTGGACTATACGCCGGCTTCATTGGAACAAGACAATTCCGACAGGGCAGGAGAAGTTCAGCTTGATGAAAATTTATATAGGGCCATAGAAGCCATAGACAATTGCGAAAGACCGGTCATATATGCTGGGGGAGGTATAAATATTGCCGGCGCCAATGAAAAGTTGGTGGAATTCGCTGAGAGGATAAAAGCGCCTGTCAGCTGCTCCCTTATGGGAATGGGGGCTTTTCCCGGCACACACCCCTATTATATGGGGATGGTGGGCATGCATGGAACCAGATACTCTAACTATGCCTTTACCAACTGCGATCTCCTAATTGCAGTTGGTGCCAGGTTCAGCGACAGGGTGGTGAGCGATGTGGAAAAATTCGCTCCCATGGCAAAGATCATTCATGTGGATATAGATCCGGCAGAGTTGGGCAAAAACGTATCTACCCATATACAGATATGTGGAGATGTGAACCGGGTTCTGGATGTTTTTAATGAAAAAGTAAAGGTAAAGGAAGAAAACCGTTGGAATGCTCAGATAGAGAAATGGAAGCAGGAACATCCCCTGACCTATAAGATGAATGGTACCCTCAGTCCTCAATATATAATAGAGAAGCTATATGATCTGACGGACGGGCAGGCTATCATTTCCACAGAGGTAGGGCAAAACCAGATGTGGGCCGCCCAATTCTATAAGTTTACCAAGGCTCGTACCTTTATATCTTCAGGTGGATTGGGCACTATGGGATATGGACTTGGCGCATCCATTGGAGCAGCACTGGGCAGGCCGGGGGAGAGGGTAGTCAATATTGCCGGGGATGGAAGCTTTAAGATGAACTCTACAGAACTGGCAACAATCTCCAGGTATAGGATTCCCATTATACAATTGGTGCTGAACAATCACTCCCTGGGAATGGTGAGGCAATGGCAGGATCTTTTCTTTAACAGGAGATACTCCCACAGCAGCCTGGGCCAGGATGTGGATTTTGTGAAATTGGCAGAGGCTTATAATATCAAGGCCTTTAGGATAGACAATAACCAGCAGGTAGAGGAAGTACTCCGTAGCGCCTTGGAACTAAATGAGCCGGTATTGATAGAGTGCGATATTCATCCCGATGATAAGGTATATCCCATAGTACCACCGGGGGCTGGTATCGACAGCTTAATTGATTTGAACAGTTAATTGAGGAAGGGAAGGGGCTGTTGAATAACTAGATAACCTAGTTAACAACAGCTCTTCTTATTATTTCGTGCTGTTGACTTTAGAGGTATATTGTCATTTATCGTCTTTCCAGTTGGTAGTAAAATGACGGCTTACTGATATTCTGTATTTATCGGTAAAACACTTTAATCCATTCATGAAAAAAAGTGTTGGGCTTTATTGCCAAAAAAGAACACTTGGTCCTAAATATGAAATCATATATAATTGAAGTATCAATGCAGTTTGAAAAATCCCGATTGCAAATTCGTCAGAAAGATAGTAAGATTGAGGTAATTCTAAACTAAAGATATTAGATAAGGCGGAGTTATAATGGAGAAAAGAAATTATGCCGTATTCATTGATTTGGAGAATACGGGAGGGAATGTCAATACCCTAAAAAAAGTGATTGAGAAGGTGAAGATCCGCGGGGACATTCTAATAGGCAAGGTATACGGATATCAGGAATGCTTTTCGGGCCTTAAGGAAACCTTGTTGTCAAATACTTTTAATGTATTACCCTCCATAAGGTATGGGGTAAATCAAAAGAATAATTTGGACATTCAATTGGTCATAGATGCCTTGGAGGTCGCCTATACAAATCCCCTAATTGACTGTTTCTGCATAGTATCGGGAGACAGCGACTATACCCCATTGGTAGGTAAGCTAAAATCCATGGGCAAATTCGTACTTGGCATCTCAAGATCTGAGGTGGCTTCCAATATTTTTATCAAGGCCTGCAACGAGTTTATATTTCTGGAAACGGTAACAACTGGCAAGAGAGATAACCAACAAAAAGAAGATGATTCTATCAGTAGCCAAAAGGAACTGGTGGAGGTAGTAAAGAAGATCATCGAAGACCAGGCAGATGCAGACGGGACAATGTTCGTAAGTGAGCTAAAAAAGACCTTGCTTCGATTAAAGCCGGACTTTAATGAAAAGAACTATGGATATAATTCCTTCGGCAGGCTATTAACCAATCTTGAGAATAAATATGGAGTTATTCGACTTTTTGGTGAATACAATTCCTTAAAAGTCAAGTTAAATGCGGAAAATCCCACTAAAACAGGGGAGATAAACCGGGTTAATTGGGCTGCTATTTTCCAGGAGAAATTGGATGAATTTAAGCAAAACGGGTTTAGAAGAGTTAACCCCAGTATAATTAAGGCCGAAATCCAAAATGATTACCCTGATTTTGATGAAAGACAGATAGGATTTAAAAAGTTTAGCGATATAATGAAGAGATTGGAAAAGGACAATAAGATTAGTATTGAATTTAACGAGGCCAAGACCATGTTGATAAAGATCCTGTGAAATGGCTAAAAATTTTCTTGTACAACCATGATGGTTATGATATAATTTGCTGATGTAACATCCTTGCTCTATACACCTGTATAGGGCCAAAGTCCAAAAGGAGGTGAACTAGCATGAATAAATATGAGTCAATTTACGTCCTACGTCCCACAATGGAAGAAGAGGCCATCAAGGCTATGGTTGAACGCTTTTCCAACCTGATCGTTTCAGAAGGTGGGGAAATCGAGAATATTGATGAGTGGGGCAAGAGAAGGTTGGCATATCCAATACAGGATTTTCGCGAAGGATACTACGTATTGATGAACTTCAAAGCGGATCCCCAACTCCCTAGTGAATTGGAACGTAATTATAAAATCACCGATGAAGTGATTCGTTATATTATTATACGTGACGATGAATAATAAGGATGGTGTCGAAATGTTAAATAAGGTTGTATTGATAGGGCGTTTAACAAGGGACCCGGAGCTTCGCTATACTTCTAGTGGAATTGCAGTGACCAGGTTTACATTGGCAGTAGATCGAAACTACACCAATCAGCAGGGGGAGAGACAGGCTGACTTTATTCCCATTGTAGTGTGGAGGGGTCAGGCTGAAACCAGTGCTAAGTATTTGAGCAAGGGCAGATTGGTGGCAGTCTCCGGTAGAATTCAAACTGGCAGCTACGAAACACCCGAGGGTCAACGCCGATATACAACTGATGTGGTAGCAGACGAGGTTCGATTCCTGGATTGGGGAGAGGCAAGAACGGGTAGGGATCCCGAAGTCGATAGAGCCCCTGACGATAGCTTTGGTGGTATCCCCGGGTTTACACCCTTAGATACCGACGGGGATGATGAGCTTCCATTTTGATAAGGAGGAGGTAGAA
Organism: Firmicutes bacterium UBA3941; assembly: GCA_002385665.1. Classification (GTDB taxonomy): domain Bacteria; phylum Bacillota; class Clostridia; order Caldicoprobacterales; family UBA3941; genus UBA3941. Next base: position 10,108 of record DGDX01000038.1, on the reverse strand, counting down.
AGGCATGGCTGAAGAAAGACGAAGACCCAGAGGCGGCGGGCAAAGAAGATCCAGAAGAAAAGCCTGCAGTTTCTGTATTGATAAAGTAGATCATATTGATTATAAAGATGCATACAAGCTTCGTAAATATATAACAGATCGTGGTAAGATCTTACCCAGAAGGATTTCTGGAAACTGTGCAAAACATCAACGCAAGTTGACAGTAGCCATAAAAAGGGCCAGAGCTATAGCACTGTTGCCCTACACATCCGAATAAAATAAGGATAATAAAAGCGAAATTGCCAAGGCAGGCACTTCGCTTTTTTATTTTCCTATTAATCGGCGATTACTTCACTGATAATATTTAATCCAATGGGACCAGGTTCAGCATCTTATCGGTATCATCCACATTTACGTAAGTTTGGGGTACATCCCCCACTATGATGGTTTCAGTGACCGGTACACGGGACTCTACATCTATGTCGGCGGTATTTAAAGGTATGGCTATGCGAATACGGGCACGTAGGGTTAAATATATCTTATGTCTGGTCTGATTTATTCCGGAGCTTACCAATTCAGAATCGAAATCTGTGGATACTGCGGGAAATGATATGATTCTTATGCGTATCTTTGGCCCCATTCCTGCCAGGAGCTTGCTGCCGGTGATAGTCCCCAGGGGAATATCAATGCCTTCATCTCCTTTTGAACGTATGGTTTCCTGGGCCATATCCGAAACCTGGGCGGCGAGATCGTTCATCTTCATGGTATTGGCTTGGAGCATGGCTACGTTACCATTCTTGTCAGTCAGCACATTAACAAAATCCGTATATTTTATGTTGGTACCCAAGGTTTTCTTAACAGCATCGGAGAGGGAATTGATGGCGATGGCCTGTATCTTGGCCTGGGAAAAGCTTATGATGGCGGGGTTAATATTATGATCAATGAATAAAAAGATCAGAAGGAACAAACCCGCTACTATAGCTACAACACCAAGTGCGCTGATCTTGGCTAGCCGGAGGGATTTAAATCTCCTCAATGCTACGCACCCCCTTTTCGCTGGTTAGTACAGTGTATGAGGGAAGTCAAAAAAAATTGACAAAGCAGGGGCTTCCATATACAATGAATTTTAGATTAAAGGCTATGATGGAGAAAAAATATGACAAAAGTAGGATATTTGGGACCTGCCGGTACTTTTACCCATGACGCAGCCCTTATCTTTGTTAAGGATAGCAAGTATAATCTGGTGGAGTTTTTCAGTATACAGGAGTTGATCCTGGCTGCTGCAAGGGGAGAAGTGGATGAGGCCGTTGTCCCTATGGAGAATTCCATGGAAGGTACCGTTAATCTGACGGTAGATATGTTGATTCACGAGGTGGAATTGAATGTAGTAGGGGAATTGATTATTCCTATCCATCATTGTCTCATGGCCAAGGCCGGTACCAAAATTGAGGATATAACCAAGGTCCTGTCCCATCCTCAGGCCCTGGCCCAGTGTAGGAAGTTTTTAGATAATTTCCTGGGCGGGGACAAGCGACAGGTCACGGAGAGCACTGCAGCAGCAGCCATGTTGGTTATGGAAAGCCAGGAACCATGGGCAGCTATTGCAAATCATCGGGCCGGCGAAATTTATGGTCTCAACATTCTCAAAGAGGGAATTCAGGATAATAACGATAACAGTACCCGATTCGTAGTCCTTTCATCCAAGAAGGCGGAAATGACCGGCGACGATAAGACGACCCTCGTCTTTACTGTAAACCATAAGCCTGGGGGATTGTATCAAGCCCTAAAGATATTTGCAGATATGGATATAAACCTGACCAAGATTGAATCCCGTCCCATGCGTACCCTTCTGGGAGAGTATCTTTTCCTGGTGGACCTGGAGGGGCATGAGGATGAGGCTGGAATTGGGTTAGCCCTTGAACAATTGCGCAGACAGAGTAGTTTTTTTAAGATACTGGGATCCTATCCAAAGATTTACCCCTAACAGGTAGGAAAAATTAAGAAAATAGCGAATAGTATAATAAGAAAGATTGAATTTACGCTATAAAGCCTGGAAATGGGGTTGATAGAGTGGCGCGGGGAAGGGCTGGAGACTTTGATATTACGAGGAATATCAGGTTAATTGAGTGGCTGAAAAGTGAAATGCTAAATTCAGTAGCAAAGGTATTTAGTCTGTTGGCAGGCAGTACAAAGTCTTCCCAAGAAGCCCTGATCGGGTACCTGGGTGATATCATCGTTGCCTGCTATCTATTGGGCAAGAGATTGGGAATTCACTATGCACTGCTGGACCAGACCATAGAAGATCAGATCCGGCTTGGGATAATAGAGGGAAACGACATAGAAAAAAGCTATGGAGATCTGTCAGAGCTTCAACGACATCTTAGGGAATCCAGGAGGAACCCACAGAACTTTTAGCTTAATTTGGAGTGTATATAATGGAGAAACCTACAAAAGCAATCTTGGATGGCATAATAGTGGGAGTAATTATAGCCTTTTTAGCCATGGTTCTGTATGCCATTCCTTTATTTAATATATTGATAATTATCTTTCCGGTTCCAATAGTAGTCGTGGGGACGAAACAGGGGGTACATGCAGGTTTTATATGCCTTGCGGTATCTTCAATTTTGATAGGACTACTGGTGGAGCCTCTTCTGGGGATAATCATGTTCTTCTTAAACGCCTTTGTAGTTTTGGGTCTGATGATTGCCTACAGGAAAGACCTTGAAATGAATGAGGCCATGATATTATCCGCCGGTGGGGTCTTGGTGTCCATCCTGGTCTCCCTACAGGTTTTTAAATGGATGGTAGGAAAGAGCTTTTTTGATTTTTTGTTGGACAGCATGAGGGCCCTGATCAATTCCAGCGCGGTTGATCTCAAGGGTTTAAGGGAGTTTTATCAGGCCCTGGGCATAATAGATAAAGCAACATCACCGGATCAGTTCGCAGAATTCTTCGTAAACCAGATGAGGGACATGGTTCCCGTATTTCCGGCTATGTTGCTAATAACATCTTTATTTATCGGGGGTTTAAACTTCCTTGTATCCAGATTTGTACTAAAAAGACTCGGTTCCCCAACGCCCAGCGTGCCCCCATTTAAAAGGTGGAGTCTCCCCAGGGGGACGGGCCGGGGCTTTTTGGGGCTCATACTTGTTTCGGCTTTAGGCAGTTGGGTTAATGTCCCCAATTTTGATGTGGTATTATATACTGTTTCCGCAGTATTTACATTTATATTCACTGTTCAGGGTTTATCCGTAGCAGCTTACTTCCTGGGGGAGAGAGGGGTGCCGGGAATTGTCGGTGCGCTGATATTGATAGTGACCCTTGTGTTCATGTCCTTTGCTTTAACCTTTTTAGGAATCTTTGAGCAAATTTTTGGCACCAGAAGGGCATACGACAGCCGCAAGGGGGGCTGAGATGGAGGTTGAAGATCCATGAAATGGCGGTCTACATTTAAGAGAATATTCGATTTTTTTGGGGCACCGGAACATAAGGAAGTCGAGAAGACTGAGGCCCCCAGGGCTACAGTTCAGACTGTAGTTCCAAAGGAAGACAAGGGGAATCAATTGGTCATAGCCCATATATATGTGGACAATTATGACGAGGTACTGGCCCATACCGAAGAGGCTGACAGACCATTGCTTATTGCGGAAATTGAGGGCAGGCTGGCCAAATGGGCTATGAGTCATAAGGCAGGCTGGCAAAAATATGAACGAGATAAATTCCTTATGGTAATGGACGGAAACATTCTTGAGAAGCTGGAAGCTAATAGATTTGGGATATTGGACGATATCAGGGAAATAGATCTGGGCAGTCATATGTCACCTACTTTGAGCATAGGTGTCGGAGCTGAGGGCCAAAGCCCCTCCCAAAACGTCAATTTTGCCAAGACGGCACTGGATATGGCCCTGGGCAGGGGCGGGGATCAGGTTGTTGTAAAGAAGGGCACCAGGCTATTCTTTTATGGAGGTAAAACCAAGGCGGTAGAAAGACGGACCAAGGTAAAATCCAGGGTTATAACCGGTGTGGTTCGTGAGCTCATGGAACAATCCAGCAAGATCTTTATTATGAGCCATGAGCTTCCGGATCTGGATTCCATAGGCTCGGCCTTAGGCCTTTACAGATGCGCCAATCATATAGGGAAAGAAGCCTATATAGTTCTCAAAGAATCCAATGCCACCATAGAGTATCTGATGAGGGAGCTAAAAAAGAAAGATGAATACAAAAATCTATTCATTTCCCCCAAGGATGCTTCTTCCAAAATGGATAGCAATACCCTGTTGATAGTGGTGGATACCCACCGCCCAAGCTTTACCGAGGCGCCGGAGCTATTGGATATGGCAGAAAGGGTAGTGGTGATAGATCATCACAGGAGAAGCACTGAGACCATTGAAAACCCGGTCCTGGCCTATCTGGAGCCCTATGCCTCCTCTACCAGCGAGCTGGTCTCCGAAATGGTGCAATACTTTGATGAGAGACTCAGGTTAAATCCCCTGGAGGCGGATGCTCTTCTGGCGGGTATTACCATGGATACAAAGAGCTTTACCTTTAAAACGGGGGTACGGACCTTCGAGGCGGCATCCTATCTTAAAAGGGCGGGGGCCGACCCTACATCGGCCAGGCAGTTTTATAAGGATGATATAGATGCTTATATCGCCAGGGCTGAGACCGTAAAGAATGCAAAGATTTTGGCACCCAAGATCGCTACTTCCGAATGTCCGCCCGGGGTTAAAAACCCATCCCTAATAGCAGCCCAGGCGGCTGATAGCCTTCTTACCATCAGGGGAATTGAAGCCTCTTTTGTATTGGCCCAGGTGGATGGCGGTGTAATTATCAGCGGCAGATCCCTGGGTAGGATAAATGTACAATTGATATTGGAGAAGTTAGGCGGTGGTGGGCACATGACCATAGCCGGGGCTCAGCTTAAGGATATTACCATAGAAGAAGCTAGGGAAAGGATTTCGATGGTTATACAGGAATACTTAAATGAGGAAGGTGAGAGTAAGTGAAGGTTATTCTACTTAAGGACATAAAAGGTTCAGGTTCAAAGGGAGACGTAATAAATGTAAGCGACGGATATGCCAGGAACTATCTGTTTCCCAGGGGATTGGCAATAGAGGCTACCAAGGCTAATCTCAACGAATTGAAGAACAAGGAAAAGGCAGAGGAAAAGCGCAAAGAGCAAGCTGCCCAAGAGGCAAGGGAGATAGCAGACAAACTGTCGGATATTACCTTGGTAATAAAGGCCAAGAGCGGTGAAAACGGTAAGCTTTTTGGCTCCGTAACCAATAAGGAAATAGCCCAGGAGCTAAAGAAACAGCATAAGATATCCATAGACAGGAAAAAAATAGTTCTTGACGAACCTATCAAGCAGCTATGTGAGATGGAGGTAGACGTAAAGTTGTATCCCGAAATCAGCGGGAAATTGAAAATAAGGGTAGAGGAAGCTTAAATAATGGACATGACCATGATGGAAAGCCTGTCTAGAATGCCGCCCCATAATATGGAGGCGGAACAATCCGTACTGGGCTGCATGCTATTGGATAAGGAATCGGTAGCGACTGCCACCGATTTTCTGAAGGCTGAGGATTTTTATGCTGAAGCCCACAAGGAAATATTCGAAAGCATGTTGGATATATATGACCATGGTGATCCCGTAGATCTGGTTACGGTTACCGAACAGCTCAGGCAAAGGGGTACCCTCGAGGCTGTTGGCGGCGTGGCTTATATAAGCGATCTGTCCATGGTAGTCCCGAGCACCGCCAATATCAGGTACTATGTCAGCATCGTGGAGGAGAAGTCCATTCTACGAAGGCTTATTTCCGTCTGCAACGAAATAATCAAGCAAAGCTATGAGGCCAGGGAAGAGCTTGACCTCATTATAGATCACGCTGAAAAGAGCATATTCCAGATTACCCAGAGAAATACCAGTAGTGATTTTGAACCAATAAAGACCGTTCTTTTGGAAACTTATGCGCGTATTGAGGAAATGTCCAAGAACAAGGGGAGAATTATCGGGATACCCACGGGCTTTACCGACTTTGATCAAAAAACGTCGGGGCTGCAACCATCGGATTTTATCCTGGTAGCTGCCCGACCCTCCATGGGCAAGACCAGCTTTGTGCTCAATATAGCCCAACATGCCGCCCTGCATGAAAATGTGCCGGTGGCTATATTTAGTTTGGAGATGTCCAGGGAGCAATTGGTTCAGCGTATGCTAAGCTCCGAGGCCAACGTAGAGCTTCAAAAAATTCGTACCGGTGATCTGGATGAAAGGGAATGGATCAAGTTGGTAGAAGCTGCAGGACCCCTATCCCAGGCCCCCATATATATAGATGATACACCAGGCATAAGTGCTATGGAGATACGTTCCAAGGCCCGCCGTTTGAAGATGGAAAAGGGGCTGGGCATGATCATCATTGATTACCTTCAGCTCATGACGGGGAGGGGAAGGGTAGAGAACAGGCAACAGGAGATATCCGAAATTTCCAGATCCCTAAAGGCCTTGGCCAGGGAGCTGTCTGTGCCGGTTGTAACTCTGTCCCAGCTTAGCCGTGCCCCCGAGGCCAGAACCGATCATCGGCCCATGCTCAGCGATCTTCGAGAGTCCGGAGCCATTGAGCAGGATGCCGATGTGGTAGTCTTTATATATAGGGATGAATACTATAATCCGGACACGGAGAAGAAGAATATAGCAGAGCTGATCATATCCAAGCAGCGAAACGGCCCCACCGGGACCGTGGAGCTGGTATGGTTGGGACAGTTTACCAAGTTCGCCAACTACGACAAAACCCATCAGGAATACTGATGGGCTTATTTTTTTAGTCTTATATCCGCACCTTGAAACCTTATAATCATGGTGTTGGCGTTGTCGAAGAGCCGTGAGGCTATCCTGTCGGTATATCGTTCCCTCAGGTTGGACAAGCCCAGATTGGTGGATAAAAAGGTGTGGCTGCGCCTTAGGGTTCTCTCATTTATGATATTGAAAAGGTCTTCTACTGTAAAGTTGTTACGCCGGGTTTCGGTGCCAAGATCATCTATTATCAGGACATCCACTTCGAATAGATTTCTTTTTTGTGCCAGGCTATCGGGACTATCCGATATGGCGCCGTAAAAGAGTTGATCGAAGAGGTTATAGGCGGATGTCCGTATGACCGTATAACCCTTATCCATAATGGATTTGGCCATGCAGTTTAGAAGAAATGTTTTTCCCAGTCCTGTCTTACCGGTAAAGAGTATGGTTCGCTTTTGGTTGTTTGGGAATTCATCAACATAATCCAGCAGCCTGTCTCGGAGCTCGGTCATGTATTCCCTCTGGTTTAGCCTGCTGTTTTCCAAAGGAATTTCGGGGAAGACCATGGGATCAAAGGTGTCAAAGTTCTCAGCTTCCAACTCCTGAATATTGGAGAGCCTGTATGTCTTCTCCAATAATTTTTGCACAAGACAGCTGCATTTTTCCTTGACGGGAAAGCCCGTATACCCCGTATCCTTACATATTTCGCACCGGTACTGCATCTCCAGATAATCCCCAGGGTAACCGTTTTCCTTAAGCAGCTTCATTTCCTTTGCCTTAAGCCGGGCTATTTGTCCTTGCAGCTCATTCACCAGGGCAGAAGTATTGTTGGGGTTTAGGATAGCCTTCCTGGAATTTTGGGCCATCAATTCTATCATATCATTATGGATTTTGGCTATGTCGGGAATCCTGCTAAAGACTTCCTCCCTGCGCAGGCTCAGGGCATGTGATTGTGCCCTTTGGATTTCATCGTATTCCTGAAGAATTTCCCTTAGATAAACTTCATTCATATATATCTACTTCCTAAATTACGCATTTTCCAAATCCTCGAAAAGGTGTTCCAAATCTTCATCGGTATAGGAATGCTGCTCAAACTGGCCAAAATCAACCTGTTTTCTCATGGCGGAACCTGAACTCATGCCTTGTCTGTCTTGTACATGCTGCTCATGATCGGCTTTGGCTTCCTTGATAGACGTTATCCCCTTCTTGTACCAATTGCTCAATATCTTGTTTATAAAGGTCAGTTTATTCTCCGCCATGGTGGAGTATTCGGCAGCTAACAGGATCAATTCGTAGGAAAGATTCCATTCCTTGGTCCACTTCGCAAACACCTTTTGATCGGCTGCCGTAACCTCTCGGCGATCACCGGCTCTTTCCAGGACAGCCCTTATTTCGTTAATCAGGAGCTCCTTGTGATTTAGATAATTCTTAACGTCTTTGGATTTGGTTAGGCCCCGCTCATTCCACCTGGCCAGGAGTTCGTCCACCTGGTTGAAGCTGCTCCTGGCTTTTTTTCGTATCAATTGTTTGCAGGCAAGGAGCACAACATCGTGATCCATTTGCCAATTATTGGTCCACTTCATGTATAGGGACTGATGCTCAGGGGTAGGCAGGGTATTCTTGTACCCCAGATTAAAGAGTACCTCCTTGATTTTATCATTAATGGAATCCCTTGAAGATAAGTACTCCTTTATCTCTTGCTGGGATGTTATACCAACCTTATAAAGACTTTCCAGTATCTTATCCAGGTACGCCATATTCGGGGATTGAATCTTGGTTGTTTCCTTGCAGGCCTCTAAGATACCATTTAAAGGAAAACCCCAAATGTCCTGCCATTTTTTATACAGATCCAATTCGGCCTTGGAAGGGGATCGGTGAATCCCCAGGTATTTTAGTACCGCTATGGTCTCCTGATAACAGGATTCATATTGCTTTATGTATTCTTCGGCCTTCTGCAGGGTATTTATACCGTCCCTGGCCCAGCTCTCAGCTACCTTGTCCAAATAGTTGATACTAATCCTGCTGCTTTTTTTGCTGATATAGAACTGAACCATCATCAGCACCACTTCCGCCGGGAGATTGAGGATCTCTATCCAATCGTAAACCCTTAAGTACTCCTGGGGTGTTAACAGCCTTTTGCCAAATATAGCTTGGAGGTTCTGATTAAAATCCTTATAATGGTATAAGGATTTGTTGCTGCTTTGGTTATTATATAGCATGTCCTTTATATTTAGATATTCTATGGAGAGCCGTCCGTCATCATCCTTTTTTATTTCCATAATCCCCTGCCTCTGCCAATAGTGGAAGGCATTTTCAACCACCTTGGTCTCCAGGCACAGGGCCCTGGAAAAGCTTTCAATGGTGTTTTCAGACTGGCTTAAGTGATAACATTGTTTCAAGCCATAGATATAAACCTTGACAAAATCCCCCGGTGCCTTGAGCATGAACTCTTGTATAAACAAGTTTTCCACCGGGGTTACATCGAACATATGATAGGTCTCTGAGAAAGAGCATAGCCGCATACAGATCATCCTTATTATAATTCACTTTATAATGGGGAATAGTGTTACTACCCCAATATTAATGATATCATAAAGAGGAGGAAAAGCAACCTGCCAAAAATCCTATTTCAGGGCAGAAAAACAAAAAAAGGCGTTGAATACTGGGGCAAAAAGGTATATTATATATATTAAATTAGATTAGGGAGGTTAAAAAATGCCCAAGATTAATAAGAATATGACCATTGCTGAGGTATTGATGCTCGATAGGGAGACCTTTGCCGTTTTCATGCAATTTGGCATGCACTGCATAGGGTGCCCCGCTTCCAGTGGTGAGAGCATTGAACAGGCTGCAATGGTTCATGGTATAAATGCCGATGAATTGGTTGATTCCTTGAACGACTTTCTAGCTGCTAAGCAGGCTTAAGCAGGCTTTATCAGGCCTTTCCTCAGGCTGAGCCTGGGGGAAGGCCTTTTTTATGACAATTGTGAATATGGTATAGGAGATTTTTTAGCTCTTGAGAATTTTCTAGTTGACATATGGGTATATTATATTGTATTATATTACATGTCCCTGCGAACATGACCCATTAGCTCAGTAGGTAGAGCACTTGACTTTTAATCAAGGAGTCCGGCGTTCGAGTCGCCGATGGGTCACCACAATTTTTCCCGCAAATTGCGGGTATGTTTTTGAAAATACATCTGTGGCCCCTTGGTCAAGTGGTTAAGACACCGCCCTTTCACGGCGGCAACACGGGTTCGAATCCCGTAGGGGTCATGTTAATATATGGAGGATTACCCAAGTCCGGCTTAAGGGAACGGTCTTGAAAACCGTCAGGCG
>DGDX01000065.1 GCA_002385665.1 Firmicutes bacterium UBA3941 | reverse complement strand
AGAGGATTAGGGAGAGGAGGCATTAAATTGATTAGACAGTTTTATGTGGGAGATATTATTGAGACAAAAAAGAAGCACCCATGTGGAAACAGTCAATGGGAGGTCACTAGGGTTGGTGCCGATATGAAGATGAAATGCCTCAAATGTGGGCGCATAGTTATGCTGGATAGGGAGAGCTTTGAAAAAAGGGTAAAGAGGGTTATAGAACAAAAAGGACAGGAGGAATAAATACAAAAAACCAAAAAAGACTATTGACAAGAGATTTTAGGGATGCTATGATAAATGGCAAATCTAAAAATCGGAGCAACCAGAAGGAAGTGTATCTAGGGTTCCGCCGTATTTTACGGGACTGTGACCGAGCGATACAAAATGCTAAAGGATTAGCATTACACCGTGGGTAAAAAAGACCCGGCGGCAGGTTTCTTCTGAAGAAGAGGGCTGTTGTCGGGCATTATTATACACTTTTTTTACCCCATAGCGTCGATAGCAACCCTCTGGTAAGCTATAGAGTCAAAGCAGATATTATTCAATAAATTCTATGACGGAGATAGAAGATCCTCTAAAGTCATCTTCAGTGAGCCGGTGGTTAGTGGAAACCGGCGGGCTATTGGATTGTATGCTCACTCCCGAGAAGCAAGCTTGAAAGGGATTAGGTCCAGAGTAGAGTTTGACGTGAGGTCACGTTACAGGCCGGGGTTTGATAGAACCTGTAGAGGCCTGTGCCGCGAGGTACAGATAAAGCCGGGTGGTAACGCGAAGCTAACCCTTCGCCCCTGCATATGTAGGGGCGAGGGGTTTTTTTATACTGTAGCATGGTAGGAGGTGTAGAAAATATGAAGATGACAGGTGCAGAAGCAGTAGTACGGGCTTTGGAACTGGAAGGGGTAGACATAATATTTGGTTATCCCGGTGGGGCTGTAACCCATATTTATGATGCTTTAGGCAGATCCAGTATTCATCATGTACTGGTTCGCAACGAGCAGGCCGCAGCCCATGGGGCCAGCGGTTATGCCCGGGCTACAGGGAAGGTTGGGGTATGTATATCAACCTCAGGCCCCGGGGCTACCAACATGATAACCGGAATTGCCACAGCATATATGGATTCTATCCCAATAGTGGCTATTACCGGACAGGTGCCCTTGTCCATGGTGGGCAGGGATGTGTTTCAGGAAGCGGATATTACAGGGGCTACGGAGCCCTTTACAAAATACAGCTACCTGGTAAGAAATCCTGAGGACCTACCTCGGATCTTTAAGGAGGCCTTTCATATAGCCTCTACGGGACGGCCGGGTCCGGTCCTGATAGATATTCCCAAGGATATAGCTATGGCCACTTTGGATTTTAAGTACCCCGATGAGGTAAATTTAAGGGGCTATAAACCAACCTACATGGGGCATCCCGGACAGATAAAGAGGATGATCAAGGCTATAGAGGAGAGCCGCAGGCCTCTCATATGTGTGGGTGGCGGTGCCGTTTCCAGCGGTGCAACAGAAGAGATTATGGAACTGGCAGAAAGAATCAAGGCACCGGTGGCATCCACCCTGATGGGGATAGGGGCCTTTCCGGGGGACCACCACCTATCCTTGGGGTTTCTGGGCCAACACGGTGTCTATGCCGCCAACAGGGCGGTGGAAGAGGCGGATCTTCTGATTTTGCTGGGTGCCAGAATGGGGGATAGAGCTACGGGCAAGACCGAAGATTTTGCTCAAAAGGCCAAGGTTATCCATATAGATATCGATCCTGCAGAGATAGGCAAGAATATTGGTGTTAATATTCCCATCGTAGGAGATATAAAGACCACCTTAGGGGAGCTGCTAAAGAAGGATATTGAGAGGAATGATTGGGGCTGGCTGTCCAGGGTCAGGGAATGGAAACAGGTACATGAGGGTGTAGGGGATTGTCGCGAGGGCCTTAACCCTATGGAAATAATAAAAACCCTCTCGGATATGGTTCCCGAGAACACCATATTGGTAACGGATGTGGGACAGCATCAAATATGGGCAGGCAGATACTATAAGACAAGAAGGCCCAGGACTTTCCTCACCTCCGGAGGACTTGGGACCATGGGATATGGACTACCGGCAGCCCTTGGAGCCAAGCTTGGATGCAGGGACAAGGAAGTTGTCCTGCTCATAGGGGACGGAGGGCTCCAGATGAACCTGGCGGAACTGGCAACTCTGGTACAGGAGAGAGCCCCGGTAAAGATAATGATACTGAACAACGGTTACCTGGGTATGGTCAGGGAGATCCAGGAGAAAATCCATGGGGGTAGATACTACCAAACCCGCATGGAGGGAAACCCGGACTTTGTAAAGCTGGCCGATGCCTACGGGATTAAGGGTTTCAGGGTAGAGAGTCAGGAAAAAATTGTGTGGGGTATTAAAAAGCTGCTAAGTTGGAATGGACCAATTATCGGGGAGTTTGTTATAGATCCCATGGCTAATGTAATTCCTATTCAAGGGGGGAAAGAAGATGAAGCACATATTAGGGGTATTGGTTGAAAACCATCCGGGGGTTCTTTCTAAAGTTTCCGGACTCTTCAGCAGGAGAGGATTCAATATCTACAGCCTGGCTGTGGGTATGACAGAGGACCCCACCGTCTCCAGGATTACCATAGTTGTAGAGGGAGACTCCTATATTGTAGAACAGGTAATAAAACAGCTGAACAAATTAATCGATGTTATTAAGGTATCCAGGATCGAGGAGGATTCCCTAACCAGGGAGTTGGCCTTGATAAAAGTTAAGGCTGAACCCGCTACCAGGCATCAAATCGTTGAATTGATAAATATATTCAGGGCCCAGGTAGTGGATATAAACAAAAACCATCTCATTGTGGAGATTACCGGGGACAGCGAAAAGATTACTGCCCTGGTGGATATGCTAAAGGACTATGGCATAGAGGAAATGGTGCGAACCGGAGCTATTGCCATAAACAGGGGTAGGAAGATGTTAAAAGATGATCGAAACAAGGGAGGATATGACAATGGCAATAATGTATTATGATCAGGATGCGAATCTGGAACTGTTGGCGGGTAAAAAGGTAGCTGTTATAGGATATGGAAGCCAAGGCCATGCCCACGCCCTGAACCTGAAGGAGAGCGGGGTCGATGTCAGGGTAGGCCTATACAAGGGGAGCAGGTCCTGGGAAGAGGCAGAAAGGGCCGGTCTCAGAGTGGTGGAAGCCAGTGAGGCGGCTAAGGAAGCGGATTTTATAATGATACTTACTCCGGACGAAACCCAGGCTGGTCTATACAGGGATAGTATTGCACCCAATCTAAAGGAGGGCGACGGACTAATCTTTGCCCATGGCTTTAATATCCATTTTGGGCAGATAGTACCGCCCCATAACGTGGATGTATTTATGGTAGCCCCTAAAGGGCCGGGACATACGGTCCGCAGCCAATACCAGGAGGGAAAAGGGGTCCCCTGTCTCGTGGCAGTGCATCAGGACTACTCCGGCAGGGCCAAGGACTTTGCCCTGGCCTACGCCAAGGCTATCGGAGGAACCAGGGCCGGGGTTCTAGAAACCACTTTTAAAGAGGAGACGGAGACGGATCTGTTCGGCGAACAAGCCGTCCTGTGCGGAGGGATCTCAGAGCTTATAAAAGCCGGGTTTGAGACCCTGGTAGAAGCGGGATACCAACCTGAAAGCGCCTATTTTGAATGCCTGCATGAAATGAAACTGATAGTGGACCTTATGAACCAGGGCGGCCTGTCCTTCATGAGGTATTCCATAAGCAATACGGCAGAATACGGGGATTACTCTGTAGGGAAGAGGATCATTACCGAGGACACTCGCAAGGAGATGAAAAAGGTATTGGGTGAGATCCAGGACGGGACCTTTGCCAAGAATTGGATCCTGGAAAACCAGGCTAATCAGGTATCCTTGAAGGCCACCAGAAAGAAGGAGCAGGAGCATATGATTGAAAAGGTGGGCAAGGAACTGAGGAAAATGATGCCGTGGATTGATGAGAAATAATGGTTAGGGGGAAAGATCAATGTCCAAAAGGGTATATATATTCGATACCACTTTAAGGGATGGTGAGCAATCACCGGGTATCAGCCTTAACGTCCATGAGAAAGTGGAGATAGCGGCTCAATTGGAGCGTTTGGGAGTAGATGCCATAGAGGCCGGTTTTCCCGTGGCATCCAAGGGGGACTTTGAAGCGGTAAAGGCCATTGCCCAAAGGATAAGAAAACCAATTATAGTGGGCTTGGCCAGGGCGGTAAGAGGAGACATTGAAAGGGCATGGGAGGCTCTGAAGTATGCGGCTCGCCCTCGTATCCACACCTTTATAGCCACCTCCGACATTCATATGGAATACAAGCTGAAGATGAAACCCGAAGAGGTGTTGGAGCAGGTTAAAGATGCGGTATCTTACGCCAAATCCCTCTGCGAAGACGTGGAGTTCTCTGCGGAAGACGGTTCAAGAACCAGGCCGGAATTTCTGTTTAAGGTCATAGAAACCGCTATAGAAGCTGGTGCTACCACCATAAATATACCGGATACGGTAGGATATGCAACGCCTCAGGAATTTGGTGGGCTCATAGCCTCCATCATAGAAAACGTTAAGGGTATAGAAAATGTTATTCTTAGCGTCCATTGCCATAATGATCTGGGAATGGCCGTATCCAATTCCCTGGCAGCCATCGAGAATGGAGCTACACAGGTGGAGTGTACTGTAAACGGCCTGGGCGAGAGGGCAGGAAATGCAGCCCTGGAGGAGATCGTCATGGCCCTTAAGACGCGGAAAGGCTTTTATGGCTGTGATACGGGAATCGAGACCAGGGAGCTTTATAGAACCAGTCGCTTAGTAAGCCATCTAACGGGTGTCCATATTCAACCCAACAAGGCTATTATTGGGGCCAACGCCTTTGCCCATGAATCCGGGATACACCAGCACGGTATGCTCAGCAATAGGGAAACTTACGAGATTATGACCCCTGAATCCGTTGGATTCAGGCAGAGCGAGATGGTGCTGGGCAAACATTCAGGGCGGCATGCCTTTGAAGAGAAGCT
The DNA here is from genome assembly GCA_002385665.1 of Firmicutes bacterium UBA3941. Classification (GTDB taxonomy): domain Bacteria; phylum Bacillota; class Clostridia; order Caldicoprobacterales; family UBA3941; genus UBA3941. Next base: position 10,854 of record DGDX01000065.1, on the reverse strand, counting down.
AAAGGAAATGGGTTATATCCATCTGGATGCCGAGGAGATCAATGAAGCCTTTAGCAAGTTTAAGGACTTGGCTGATAAGAAAAAATTCGTTACGGATCGGGATATTGAGGCCCTCTTAAGCGAAAAGGTCATAGAGGTGCCCGCTATCTATGAACTTGAATACTTCCACATATCCAGTGGTAACTCCACCATCGCCACCTCTACTGTGAGGCTTAAAAAGGATGACATGCTCATCCAGGAGGCGGCTTGCGGCGACGGACCCATAGACGCCACCTTTAAGGCTATTGAGAGAGCCGCAGGCTTAAAAATAAATCTAAAGGACTTTTATCTGAGAGCTGTAACCAGCGGTACGGACGCCCTTGGTGAAGTAACTGTAAAGATCGGCAGAAATGGCGATATCTATGTAGGCCGGGGAATCAGCACCGATGTTATTGAGGCCAGTGCCAAGGGATATGTAAATGCTATCAACAAAATGCTTTATGAAACTGAAATGGAGTGAATAAAATTGGGAATTTAATGAACAAAGACAAGGTATTCATCTATGACACTACCCTAAGGGACGGAGCTCAGGCGGAAGGGATATCCTTTACCGTAAACGATAAGCTTAGGATTGCCAGAAGGCTTGACAGCCTGGGGGTGGATTATATAGAGGCGGGGAATCCCGGCTCCAACCCCAAGGACCTGGAGTTTTTCGAAAGGATAAAAAAGAGGCCTCTAAAACATGCCAAACTGACGGCTTTTGGAAGTACCAGAAGACCGGGTATAAGGGCCAGTGAAGATGCAAACGTTAAGGCCCTGCTTACCGCGGATACGCCGGCGGTAGCGATATTCGGAAAGAGTTGGGACTTCCATGTCACTGAGATTATCAGGACAACTTTGGAAGAGAATCTTAATATGATATACGACACGATATCCTTCCTCAAGGAACAGGGAAAAGAGGTGGTCTTCGATGCCGAACATTTTTTTGATGGCTATAAGGCCAATAGCCAATATGCCATGAAGACCCTGGAGGCGGCGGCAGAGGCGGGAGCGGATTGGCTGGTACTCTGCGATACCAACGGGGGCTGTTTTCCCTTTGAAATCACCGAAATAACTGAGCAGGTCCTAAAGAAATACACCATACCCATTGGTATACATTGTCATAACGATGGTGGTATGGCGGTAGCCAACTCAATCATGGCTGTGGAGCAGGGAGCAGTTCAGGTACAAGGGACCTTTAACGGATATGGGGAGCGCTGCGGCAATGCCGACCTCTCCGTTATAATACCCAACCTGCAGATAAAGAGGGGGAAATCCTGTATAAGGGAAGAGGGGCTTAGGGAGCTGAGTTCCGCCTGCCGCTATATCAGTGAGCTGGCAAACCTCCCCCACAACGAGAGGCAGCCCTATGTGGGTAACTGCGCCTTTGCTCACAAGGGTGGTATGCACATAGATGGGGTCATGAAGAACCGACATTCCTTTGAACATATAGCCCCGGAATTGGTAGGGAACGAGCGTAGAATCCTCATGTCTGAAGTTTCCGGCAGAAGCACCATTCTTAAGAAGATTCAGGAGGTAGCACCCTGGGTAAACAAGGACTCAGAGGAAACCATCCATATAATGGATAAACTAAAGCAATTGGAACATGAAGGCTACCAGTTTGAGGGGGCGGAAAGCTCCTTTGAGTTGGTGGTAAGACGGGCCTTGGGAAAGGCCAGAACCTTTTTTGAGGTTAAGGATTTTAGGGTACTGTGCGAAGAACATTGGCAAAACGACTATAGCGCTTCAGCTATCGTGAAGGTAAAGGTAGACGGCAACGAAGAGGTTATTGCTGCTGAGGGTGACGGCCCGGTCAATGCTCTGGATAAGGCCCTTAGAAAGGCCCTGGAGATATTCTACCCCCAGCTTAAGAGGATGCGCCTGACGGACTACAAGGTCAGGGTATTGGACACTACCAAGGCCACTGCTGCCAAGGTAAGGGTTCACATAGAATCCACCGACGGACGCAGGGTTTGGGGTACGGTTGGATTATCTACCAATATAATAGAGGCCAGCTGGGATGCACTGGTGGATTCCATCGAATACTTCCTTTATTTAAACGGGAATGCTGAGGATGGGGACATCGGTAATGGTTATTGAATGCTCAATAACCCATTATCCTTCTGATACGTTGATAGACTAACCCAATACGTTATATGAAAATTTAAGTTTAAAGGAGTGGGGACTATGGGAATGACCATGACACAGAAGATACTAGCCGCTCATGCAGGCTTGGATCGTGTAGAAGCAGGCCAGCTCATCATGGCCAATTTGGATTTGGTATTGGGAAACGATATAACAAGTCCTGTGGCTATTAGGGAGTTCAATAAGATAGGGGTAGATGGAGTATTCGATAAGAGCAAAGTCGCATTGGTACCGGATCATTTTACCCCCAATAAGGATATAAAGTCGGCGGAACAGGTCAAATTTATCCGTGAATTTGCAATGGAAAAGGACATAGAGAACTATTTTGAGATAGGTGAGATGGGGATCGAACATGCCCTTATTCCGGAAAAGGGTTTGGTGGTCAGCGGAGACGTTGTAATCGGAGCTGATTCCCACACCTGTACCTACGGGGCACTGGGGGCATTCTCCACCGGGGTAGGCAGTACCGATATGGCTGCCGGCATGGCCAGCGGCAAGGCCTGGTTCAAGGTTCCGGAGGCCATAAAGATAATCCTTACGGGAAGCCTGCCCGAATGGGTCAGCGGAAAGGATGTAATACTCCATATTATCGGTATGATAGGGGTAGACGGTGCCCTCTACCAGTCCATGGAGTATACGGGACCGGGGGTTGCCTCCCTGTCCATGGACGATAGGTTTACCATTGCCAATATGGCAATTGAGGCGGGGGCAAAGAATGGAATCTTTGAAGTCGATGAAAAAACCATCGCCTATATGAAGGAGCATTCCACCAGGGAATACACCGTCTATAAGGCTGACGAGGATGCCGAGTATACCCGGGTTATAGAGATAGATCTGTCCAACTTAAGACCGACCGTAGCCTTCCCCCATCTGCCGGACAATACCCGTACCATCGATGAAGTGGGGGATGTGCCCATCCATCAGGTGGTAATAGGTTCCTGCACCAACGGCAGGATAGAGGATTTGAGGATAGCCGCCAAGGTACTGAAGGGACGGAAGGTGAAAAAGGGAATAAGGACTATCATCTTCCCGGCCACTCAAAAGATCTACCTGCAGGCTATGCGGGAGGGTCTGCTTGAAATATTCGTAGAGGCCGGAGCAGCTGTTAGTACTCCTACCTGCGGTCCCTGCCTGGGAGGGCATATGGGGGTATTGGCTGCAGGAGAGCGTGCTGTGGCTACTACCAACAGGAACTTTGTAGGCAGAATGGGGCATCCGGACAGTGAGGTCTATCTGGCAAGCCCTGCAGTAGCGGCTGCGTCAGCAATAACTGGGAAAATATCTTCTCCGGAGGAGGTAGTAGGGTCATGAGAGGAACTGTAATAAAATATGGAGACAATGTAGACACCGATGTAATCATCCCTGCCAGATATCTTAATATCAGTGACATGAAGGAGCTGGCTAAGCATTGTATGGAGGATTTGGATAAGGACTTTGTAAACAGGGTAGAGCCCGGGGATATTATGGTAGCGGGTAAGAACTTTGGGAGCGGATCCTCCAGGGAGCATGCCCCAGGTGTAATAAAGGCCTCCGGTATTTCCTGTGTAATTGCAGAGACCTTTGCCAGGATATTTTTCCGTAATGCCATAAACATCGGGCTGCCCATCATGGAATGTCCCGAAGCCGCCAGGGATATAGAGGACGGGGATGAGGTGTCCATCGATGTCTACAGCGGCCTCATAACCAATATCACCAAGAACCGGACCTATCAAGGGACTCCCTTCCCCGGCTTTATGCAGGATATAATGAGGGCGGGCGGTTTGATCAATTATGTGAAGGAAAAGGGGGAATAGCCATGAGGATTGCCTTAATTCCGGGGGACGGAATTGGCCCGGAGATCATTGAGCAGGCACTTAAAGTACTGGATGCTATTTCCCGTAAATATAATGTTAAATTTACTTTTAAGGAGACCTTAATGGGAGGGGTTGCCATAGACAAATCCGGGATGCCCCTCCCGGAGGAAACCCTTAAGGTATGCATGGAAAGCGACGCAGTGCTACTTGGTGCGGTAGGGGGAGAAAAATGGGATAACCTTCCCGGACACCTCCGCCCGGAAGCGGGACTTCTTGGCATTAGAAAAGCTTTAGGAGTGTTTGCCAATCTTCGGCCTGCCATATTGTTTCCCCAGCTAAAGGAGGCTTCCACCCTAAAGGGGGAGGTACTGGGAGACGGCTTGGATATCATGGTGGTTCGCGAACTTACCGGAGGTCTATACTTTGGAGACAAGGGCCGGGAGGGGCAGGGCGATTCGATGAAAGCCTGGGACACCATGGAATACAGCTCCCGGGAGATTGAAAGAATCGTAAGAGTGGCCTTTGAACTGGCCAGGAAGCGAAATAAAAAACTTACCTCAGTGGATAAGGCCAATGTCCTGGAAAGCTCCAGACTATGGAGAGAAGTAGTGCTGGCGGTTGCGCCTGACTACCCGGAAGTAGAGCTAAACCATATGTATGTGGATAATGCAGCAATGCAGCTGATTCGAAACCCAAAACAATTCGATGTAATAGTCACGGAGAACATGTTTGGGGATATTTTAAGTGACGAGGCATCCATGCTTACCGGCTCATTGGGCATGTTGCCCTCTGCCAGCCTGGGGGATAAAAATCCCGGCATATATGAGCCCATTCATGGCTCGGCTCCGGATATAGCAGGACAGGACAAGGCAAATCCCATAGCCACCATCATGAGCGTTGCTATGATGCTGCGGTATAGCTTTGATATGTTTGATGGGGCGGCGGACATAGAAAGGGCGGTTTCATCGGTACTTGATATGGGATACAGGACTGGAGACATTATGGAGCCCGGGATGAAGGAGATAGGTACTGACAGAATGGGGAGTCTTATTGCCCAGGAGATATGACCTACTATATTGTAATAACCAGGAATATGTTGGTAATGGCTATTGAACATTAATCTGCTTTCTTAAATTCATCCTCCCTGGTAGCAGTACTAATATGGCAAATCATATAAATATAGCTAACTGAAACATCATTTGTAAGGATAATGAGTTATTGATATGCGGATGGAGGAGGGAGAGTTCAATAGCCATTATCTAATATAATGAAATATAATAGAGGTTAATTTCGATTGGAATCGTTGTAAATCCATCCAAAAGATAATAGACTATTTATTAGAGGCTGGAAGCTTATAGCAAAATAGTCATAAAAAATCTGGGATGGTGGGGTTTATGGGTACTGTCAGGTATAGGGTGGGCCGACGAAGAAGATATAGAATAAATGGGAAAAGATTTTATCCCCTCCTGGCCCTGGTTACTATATTTATAGTTTTGTTGATCCTTAACAGGATTCAGGAGAAGGACTTTTATACAAAATACAGGATCTCAGAATTTGACAGCCAGCACCTGGAAATGTATTTTGATGCAGGGGATGCTCAGGGTGTTCCCTGGTATTATCTATTGGCCGTGGACAGGGCTGAGGAGATCCCCAAAGAGGAGGTAAGTCCGGGCAGGGCAGAGCAGATTGCCCTTCATCTGCGGGGTATAACCTCCCCAAAGGAGCTATCAGAAAAGTTAAAGGATTATAATAATGACAGCAAGTTTATAAAAAAAATAGAGAATGAGTTAAAATCCCTTGAATATATTATCGGGGTTTATCAAGACAAGGTCTTTCCCATAGCCGGCCACGAATACAATTATGCAAACGATTATGGTGATGGGAGAAGCTATGGCGGCCAACGCCGCCATGAAGGAATTGATATAATGTGCGATATGGGTACCCCTCTCCTGGCGGTATGCGACGGTGTGGTAGAGAAAAAAGGCTGGTTGGAACTCGGGGGCTGGCGCATAGGAATAAGGGGAAATGACGGAATTTACTACTATTATGCCCATCTGTCCCGGTATGAAGATGGTCTGGAGAAGGGACATAAGGTTAAAAAGGGTCAGATCATAGGCTATGTCGGGGATACCGGTTATGGTAAAGAAGGCACCACCGGTAAGTTTCCTCCACACCTGCATTTTGGCATGTATGAACGGGACGATTGGACCGGTTCCGGAGAAAAGGCCATCAACCCATATCCTTTTTTAAGGGCATGGGAAAGATCAGGGATAAAATAAAAAGGAGGTAACAGGGATGAATTTTATGGATATTATCAAGGGAAGAAGGACTATTAGAAAGTACAAACAGGATAGAATCGATCCCGATATCCTAAGGGACCTGGTGGACGGGGCAAGGTTGGCTCCCTCCGCTTCAAATCTACAGCCTCTTAGATACTTAATTGTGGATGACCCCGCTCTGTTGGACAAGGTCTTTGTTAACCTTTCCTGGGCTGGATATATAAGGCCGGAAGGAGATCCAAAAGAAGGGGAAAAGCCCGTGGCATATATAGTGATTCTTGTTGCCGGAAAAAAAGGCCCGTACACCAATCATGATATCGGTTTAGCAGCCCAGTCCATCCTCCTGGGCGCATGGGGTTATGGTATTGGCAGCTGCCTATTTGGCGCCGTGAATAGAAAGAATCTGGCAGAAGAATTTAACATCCCCGAGGATTTGGAGATTGATACGGTTATAGCACTGGGATATCCGGCCGAGGAGTCCGTATGGGAGGACGAAAAGGGAAGTATAAGGTATTATAAGGATGAAAATAATGTCCTTCATGTACCTAAACGAAAGCTGGACGATATAACCTATTGGAACACGATGGACTAGAAAACTGTATTGTGTAAAGCAATTAACTTGTATGATAACTTTGGAGTTTTAGTTTTGACACCGATGAGGAGGGTAACTTAATGATAAGTGACAGGGTTAAAAAAGGCTACGAAAAAGCTCCCCATAGGTCCCTGTTTAAGGCTATGGGGTATACCAATGAAGAGTTGGCGCTGCCCCTTATAGGGGTGGTAAACTCCCAAAACGAGGTAGTGCCGGGACATATACATTTAGACACTATTGCAGCCGCAGTTAAAAGTGGTATAAGGATGGCAGGGGGTACCCCTATAGAGTTTCCCTCCATCGGAGTATGCGACGGCATTGCCATGAACCATGTGGGCATGAACTATTCACTGGCATCCCGTGAACTCATTGCAGACAGTATTGAGGCAATGGCAATGGCCCATGGTTTTGATGGACTGGTACTTATACCCAACTGCGATAAGATAGTGCCTGCCATGCTTATGGCAGCGGCCAGGCTTAATATTCCCTGTATAGTTATAAGCGGAGGTCCTATGCTGGCAGGTAAGAAACGGGGAAGAAGTCTCGACCTGAACTCGGTATTCGAAGGGGTTGGCGCTGTCAGTGCCGGAATGATGACAGAAGAGGAGCTATATGATATAGAAGAGGATGCTTGCCGTAGCTGTGGCTCCTGTGCCGGTATGTTTACCGCCAATTCCATGAACTGCCTGACCGAGGTATTGGGAATGGGACTGCCGGGTAATGGAACAATTCCGGCGGTTTATGCCGAGCGCATTAGGCTGGCCAAGAAGGCAGGAATGAAGATTTTAGAGCTGGTTGAAAAGAATATCCGGCCAAGGGATATCATGACAGAAAAGGCATTTCAGAACGCTCTAACGGTGGACATGGCCCTTGGATGCTCTACTAATTCGGTTCTCCACTTAACGGCTATTGCCCATGAGGCGGGGGTGGAGATGAACCTGGATATCATCAACGAAATAAGCATGAGAACCCCAAATCTATGCAGACTCAGTCCTGCAGGGGAACACCGTATAGAGGATCTATATGCTGCCGGTGGCGTACAAGCCGTAATAAAGGAGCTTTCGAAAAGGAATCTCATAGATCTGGATTTGATGACGGTGACCGGCCATAAGATAAGGACCAATATAGAAAACGTCCAGGTCCTGGATTATGATGTAATCCGGCCTATTGAAGATCCCTATAGCGAGACAGGGGGCATAGCAGTTCTGAGAGGAAATCTGGCGCCCAACGGAGCAGTGGTTAAGCGATCTGCAGTAGCACCTGAAATGATGGTCCATGAGGGACCAGCCAGGGTGTTCGATTCTGAAGAAGATGCCTTTGCAGCTATTTTGGGCGGTAAGATTAAAAAGGGAGATGTTATAGTAATACGCTACGAAGGTCCCAAAGGTGGGCCGGGTATGAAGGAGATGCTTTCGCCCACCTCGGCAATTGCAGGCATGGGTCTTGATAAGGATGTGGCCCTATTGACCGATGGTAGATTTTCAGGAGCTACCCGCGGTGCATCCATCGGCCATATATCCCCTGAAGCCATGGAGGGCGGACCCATAGCTGCGGTTCATGAGGGTGATATAATATCTATAAATATTCCGGAGGGAGTATTGGATGTCAAAATCAGTGACGAGGAACTGCAGTCCAGGATGAGTCGTTGGAACACTCCGGAGCCTAAGATAAAGAAGGGGTATCTGGCCAGATATGCGAGAATGGTAAGCTCTGCCGATAAAGGAGCTATATTAACTTAAACAGACGTGATGATCAATAATATGAATGAAGTCATCCGCTTATCAATAGTTCATAACCTAATATTATGAACTTGTACAAGAGGTTACCTTAAGATATACTGAAAAATAGAAACGACCAGAATGGATTAACCTGGGTTCCCTGGCGTAATGGTATCTCCTTGGCCGGCGAACCCTGGTTTTTTGTTGTTCAGGTTTTATAGGTTATTTAAGTCGCCAACATATGATATATTATACCAATATTATACTAATAATGGATTTTTGGCGTAAATACTGTAATAAACTTACATGGCGGAAAGTCCAGAAATGCGGGAATTTCAATTGACATTATGATAATATACATATATAATTTAAAAATATAAATCATGGATTATATATGCATGTATTATATATGTTACGAAAAGACTTATCAATGCAAAATCAATTAAGTTATCTTACTTGATGTTTATTGAGTGTGTTTTCGTAGCATATAAGAAGAGTGTTTTACGATATCCTGGATATTATATTTTGGATGTTTTTCATAGGACATGTAATAAGGAAGTCTCAAAAACAGATTGTCCAATAGGTTAGAGTAGAGAGTACAAGACACCGTTTTTTTGAAACTTCAACCAACCGGTTATTTTTTTTGTAAAACATAGCTTTAGATAAGAGTGGTTTATATAGAGATCTAAGGTTCTGTAAAGTAACATTCATACGATTTTGTGGGGGTGGGTTTATTGGCCGCTTATGTGGTTAAGCGGATAATTGCCGCAATAGTAACTATAATTTTGATTTCGACAATAACATTTTTTCTCATGTATTTAGTCCCGGGAGGGCCTTTCCTTGCGGAGAAGTCACCTTCTGCCCAGACAATGGCTGCTCTCGAGAAAAAATATGGATTGGATAAACCTCTTCATATACAATATTTTAACTACATGAAGAACCTGATTAAAGGTGATTTAGGCTTATCGATGAAACTTCGTGGCCGGAGTGTCAACGACATTATAAGCACCGGATTCCCGGTATCGGCCAGAGTTGGTGGCGTTGCAGTTCTGGTTGCTGTCGTGTTAGGGGTAACTATGGGTTCCCTGGCCGCGCTTTATAGAGGGAAATGGCTTGATAATTTAATTATGTTTATAGCAACCCTTGGGATTGCAGTGCCCGGTTTTGTGGTTGCCTCTACTCTCATGTATTATTTTGGGGTGGTATTGAATATTCTGCCCACATTCGGGCTCAGTTCCCCCAGGCATTATGTATTGCCCGTAATAGCTCTGGCTTTCTATCCCACAGCCTATATTTCCAGGCTGACTCGCTCCAGCATGCTGGACGTCCTGGGGCAGGATTACATGAATACAGCCAGGGCAAAGGGATTATCCCAATTTAAGTCTTTGTTTAAGCATGCCCTTAGAAACGCTATATTGCCGGTAATCACTTATTTAGGGCCATTGCTTGCCTATATTCTGACAGGAAGCTTTGTAGTAGAAAAGATATTTACTATCCCCGGTTTGGGGAGCCAGTTTATTAGCTCTATTACCGACAGGGATTATCCCCTTATCATGGGTACTACAATATTTCTTGCGTCTTTAATTATAATTATGAACGTCGTGGTGGATCTGGTATACAAGATAGTAGATCCGCGAATTCAGTTGAAGTAGGGGGTGTGGGCTGATGAATATAAAAGATAAACCTAGGATAAGCCTGCATTTGGACGTTTCTGACTTTTTGCCTGCAAACGAGGAAGAAAAACAGAGTATAGATATTATGCGAGAGAGCATTAGCTTTTGGAAGGGCGGGTTCCAAAGGCTTGTAAAGAATAAATTGGCTATGGCTTCTCTCTTTGTAATCATAATAGTTATGATTTTAGCCTTTATTGTACCTTATTTCTATCCATATTCCTATGAACAGCAGATTAGAGGTAGCGAGAATCTCTATATTATGGAATATTCAGAGGAAGAGCTGGCCCGTATAGAAGCCGGAGAGAAGGTATTTCCGCATATATTAGGCACCGATAGCCTGGGGCGGGACTTAGCCGTCAGGGTTATGATGGGTAGCCGTATCTCACTGTTGGTTGGAATAATTGCCAGCTGTATAATATTGTTTATAGGTTCCACTTATGGCGCTATCGCAGGGTATTTTGGCGGTAAAGTCGATTTGATTATGATGCGTATAGTGGATATCATCTACACTGTACCGGATATTTTGGTCATAATACTCCTCATGGTAACGGTTAAGCATCCATTGAAGGAGCTTGCCGAGAATGTTCCTGGTTTTGAGTGGATTAATGTAGTAGGAACTGGACTTATAAGCATATT
>DGDX01000063.1:6564-7043 GCA_002385665.1 Firmicutes bacterium UBA3941 | reverse complement strand
CCGTGATAAAATCTTTTAATTCTAGTATTTCTCTGATAGAATATTGATTAGAAAACTCCGGCATATGTTATACCCCCTATTATTTGATTGGTGTTCTAATAATAGGTTAACATAATGTTTCGGGGTTTTTCTATTTGTATTATCTACCATAGGTTGAACTAGCACAACGGGTTAGTTATGATATTTATATAACTAAGGCCATAGGGTGAGGGACTCTAACCTGTTATTAAGGGGGTAAATATCTTTATGAGTATTAAGACTAAGGGCAGACTTAACGATATTACTACCGGTAATCCAGAATCATGGGGTTTGGGTATATCATCTTCATTGTTTTCTACCCTTGATGAGACTGTTTTTTTAGAGTGTATGGAGGCTGGAATAGAGAAAATGGAAGTATGCCTCCTGGGGGATTGGGTATGCAATCCGGACAAAGAGGTATCCCGGGTTTGCGCCGATATAAAGTGTAAAGCGGATAAGGC
>DGDX01000063.1:1700-6293 GCA_002385665.1 Firmicutes bacterium UBA3941 | reverse complement strand
CGGGATGCCCGGATATCGGCATGTAGGGATTCCCTTAGGATTATAGGTGAAAAGGCAGCTTCAATAGGGGTAGAACTAGCCATCGAGTGCCTGCCTAGAACATGTCTGGGCAACTCCATCCAGGAGATGGAGAAATTGATACAAGGAAACGACAAGATAGGTGTCTGCTGTGATACCAATCATCTATTCAGAGAATCACCGGGAGATTTTATAAGGAAGACAGGGTCCAGGGTTGTGACGCTGCATGTTTCCGATTTTGATGGGGTCGATGAGCGTCATTGGATGCCTGGGAAGGGTATAGTAGATTGGAATGATGTAATTGCCGCCTTGGTGGAAGTGGGCTATGAGGGTCCATTTACCTTTGAACTCTCCCACAAAAACACAGAGGAGACATACACTCCTAAAAAAATTGCTGAATGTTGGGAAGGGCTTTTGGGAGCATACAAGGCATCTAATTCCTATTTTGCAAGGTAAGCATCGTTTACCCTGTCCTGTAAGTAGATGTTTGTATAATTCCCGGAAGATATGTCCTTATAGATCTTATGCCCCCTATCAACACATCTGGGGCAGCCATCCCTGGGTATAGTTATGGCATAGATATGATATCCTCCATCGCTTTGGGAATCTATGGTGCTAATACCGGAACATTTGTCACAAGATATAAAGGTTTGGGTCTGGTTTTCTAATATACCGTCGGTATCGTAGTAGACCTGCCTTTCCAAACTAATGAGATCCTTACCCTTTATATCTTCAGCCCATAGCTTTTCCCGATTTTGCCACCTGCTGTATACGAGATGGGACAGCTTTTTTATATATTCTGTGGTTCTCTTGGTCTGTTGTAGGGCCTCTTCATCATAATCCGGCTCCCTGACGTTGGAGAAATCAAGACCGGCCATAGCCAGTATTATACCAAGATTTACATAGGGCAAGGCACCTTCAATGGAATATCCGCCTTCTAAAACTGCTATATCCGGATTTAGCCTGGAATTGAGCATGGCATAGCCCTTGGCAGAAAAATTCATATTGGTCAAAGGGTCGGTATAGTGGTTATCCTGCCCAGCAGAATTGATGATGATATCCGGCTTATATTCTTCTAGAATAGGGAGTACAACATGATCTAACACATATAATATCCCTTCGTCTCCGGTTCCGGGGGGTAAAGGGATATTTATATTGTAGCCATAGGCACTGGGACCACCGAATTCATCCAAAAAGCCGGTCCCGGGGTAGAGGGTTCTGCCGTCCTGATGAAAGGATATGAACAAGGTATTTCTGTCGTTCCAGTATATATCCTGGGTACCGTCCCCGTGGTGGCAGTCAGTGTCTATTATAGCAACCCTTAAATCCCCATAATCCTGCCTTATTCTTTCCAACATCACCGCCTCAACATTTACAACACAGAAGCCCCTATCGCCGTAGACAACCCTCTGGGCATGGTGCCCTGGGGGACGAACCATGGCAAAGGCCTTATCCACATCCCCCTTCATTACGGCATCCATGGCCTTAATTGCACCTCCCGCTGAGATGAGATGGGAATCGGTTACCCTTGAACTTACATTGGGCACACAAAAATGCACCCTTTGGATATCCTTTTCATGGGCAATAATAGGATTATAAAATTGAATCCCCTCAATGTCTGCGATTCCCTCTTCAAATAGTTGATCCCTGGTATACAATAGCCTTTCTTCCCGCTCCGGGTGAGTAGGGCTAATAGCCCAATCGAAGGCGGGGAAGAAGACGAGTCCTAAACTGTTTTTTGCTTTAATCAAGTTTATCATCCTCTATTATTAATTAGATACTTCAGACTTAAACTCTGAGATCACCTATAAGGCCTGGCTTTATTTGAGCTTTTACGCGGATGTTTTTTCCTGTGGTATAAAATCCATCCACCATATTAAAGATACTTTCCTCAATAATTTCCGTTTCTATCTCATCTTCCTTGGCTCCTTGGTCAATAGCACTGTACCTCAGGAGCTGGACAGCCCGTTTTCGGGCATCTTCTATGGTAAAATCCCTGCCTACCCTCTCCCGAATCCCATATTCTCCGGCGGTTAATATACGCCTTTGGGTGTCTGCAACCAGGGTTATATCCTGAGTTAATTTTGCCATGGCTGCACCTATGGCGTTGGCTATAGCGTAATCTCTGGGATAATAGCAGGGTAGATTGAACTTCTTTTCCAGTATGGGGCTTAGGCATTTGGCGGGACCGCCGATAAGGTTTATGCGTTGGGGCTTTAGCCTTCTGCTGTGCAATAACTCATGGATTGTGTAGACGGGTTTTGAATTGATTTCAGCCAAGAGCTGGTCTACCTTGGATTTAATCATAGACCCCAGTGTATCAAGGACATTCCTGGCAGTCTCCTCCATGGATAACTCTAAGACCCTGGCCAAGGACTCCATGGCTGCTATTGCCTTTTTTCTATCGCCAAACTCCGCCAAACCGAGGGCGATCATGGCATCGGTGGGTGTAGGCATCGGGCCGCCTAAGGCGTAAGGGGGTCCTTCCCGTCTCGGACCTATCCTAATACCTTGATTTTCCACACGCACACTGCTATCCCCCCCCAGTCCCATGGATGTACTGTAAATGGCTCTGGTCAGCGTTTTATAGGAATGAATCTCTATACCCAAGGGTTCGAATAATGGGACCCCGTCCACCAGAAAAAAGATGTCCGTAGTTGTGCCCCCAATGTCCAGAAGCAGCGCATCCTCATGAGTTTTAAGCAGGGCATTAAGGCCCATAAAGCTGGCTGCAGGACCCGAGAGTATTGTTTCGATGGGTTTATTTTCTGCCTGAGCTAGACTGGTGGTACCTCCATCAGCTTTTAGTATAAATAATGGGGTATTCATACCCCTATCCATCATGGCCTTTTTGATGCTATGAGAAAATTGGTTAAAGGTGTTATGGATGGCGGCATTTAGATAGGCACTAAAGACCCTGCGTGGGAAATTGAGCACGCCGGATAGGGTATGGCCCATGGTTATATGATCAAACTCATTTCCTAAAAGTCTTTTAATTTCAACCTCGTGATCAAAATTTCTGGTACTAAACTTGGTCACCACCGCACAGGTCTTAAGTCCATTTTTAATAAACAACTCCCTGGTACTATTGATCTCCTCAAGGTCTAATTCCTCAACGACCTTGCCCCTATGGTCTATGTAACCGGAAATAAAGACGTTTTCATCACCACAGGCTAAAAAATCGTGGGGAAGTCCCGGTCCACTCTGGATGATCATACCTACAGGGGTTGTCTTACCCTCAACAATTGCATTGGTGGATACGGTAGTGCTTAGGTTAATCCTTTTTATCTTGGATGTATCCTGATTGGATAAAAGCTCCTCGAGTGCTTCCCAGATGGATACAAATATATCTTTGCCATCTCTGGGTTTTTTAATGGTGTTTATAATATTTCCGTTTTCAATTATGACCCCGTCTATATGGGTTCCACCCATATCCAGGCCTACAATCAAGTTTTTACCTCCTCATTAAAAGCTTTCGCAGTATTACTATTATATACCATAGAGACAAGGAAAATCAATTTACATAGTTTGGTTCTATGATGTATAATGATGGCTGTATGTGTTACGATAAAATCCAATGGAAAGTAATCAGTAAACCGTGTTTCCTTGTTAATGCAGTATTTTATATGTAACTTATTTGGCAAAGGAAGAAAAAATACGGAGGAAGGAGAATAATCATGGAGATACTATTTAAAATTCATCCCCTGTTGCTTACTTTGATTCTGGCTTTAGGGATTGGGATAGTAGCGGGATGTGCTCAAAAGGATGTAAAATATCCGACGGTAACCATGGAAATAAAGGGTAAGGGGGATATAGTAATTGAACTATATCCGGAAAAAGCACCTGAGACGGTGGCCAATTTTGTATCCCTGGTGGAAGACGGATTTTATGATGGTCTTACCTTTCATCGCATCATACCGGGTTTTATGATACAAGGAGGCGATCCTGAAGGAACGGGAATGGGCGGTCCGGGATATAGCATCAAGGGAGAATTTGCGGACAACGGATTTGAGGATAATGATCTTAAACACAAAAGGGGAATCATATCCATGGCCAGATCCAAGCATCCAGATTCTGCAGGGAGCCAATTTTTTATCATGCATGATGATGCCCCGCATCTGGATGGAGGCTATGCGGCCTTTGGTAAGGTTATCAAGGGTATGGACGTAGTGGATGCTATAGCCGAAACCCCAACGAACATAATGGATTATCCCAAAGAACCACAAGTTATTGAAAAGGCTACAGTAAAGCTTCCTCCAGACTATAATGAGGAAGAAGATAAAGAGTAGAAGCCTTGTAATGTTGATTCCACAGACTCAAATAGTACATAGAATTGTCGAGAAATAGGGTTTATTTGGGAAATAGGATGTATATCGTAGGCATAATATGGGCGCTAAACGGATAAAAAAGTTTAGTGCCCTATGTGTTTTATAAGGCCCAAAATCAGGAGATGAAGGGGATAGAATATATAGAATATCCATTTGACCCAGGTCTGTTCTTTTCTATAGCCCAGTTTTCCGTTGTAGAGATAGATTAGGGGTACCGTAAGATATACCCCAAGCTGAAACAGCTGAC
>DGDX01000063.1:1281-1490 GCA_002385665.1 Firmicutes bacterium UBA3941 | reverse complement strand
TATACTCCAAAAACCCATATCCATAGAATGGCAAAAAATGACCAGTCGCCTGGAGTGGAGGCTATGATAATTAAAACCACTAAAAAGTGTTTTACATAATCCTTAATCTGCCTGTTGTTCCAGATCATAAGGAGTGTAAGGCCCAGGAAAAGGGTATAAATAACGCTGGTTCCAGGCATTATCTTCAGACCATTTTCATAATAGATGGG
>DGDX01000063.1:0-961 GCA_002385665.1 Firmicutes bacterium UBA3941 | reverse complement strand
GTATGGTGATATCCCTCAGCGATAAGAAAACACATAATAGGTGCTGTAAGCCTCCCTATTATATGCATCAGCTGGCCCAATAGGCTACGACTGGGTACAAATGCCCATGCTATATGATCTGTCAGCATAGCTGTTATTGCAATAATCTTTAAAGTATTACTAGACATCTTTTCACTAAATCTTGCATATGAAGTATGGTAGGGGGTCATAATCTTCGTCTCCTAAGTGTCATAAACTTTAATCGGGAATAATAAATGGTGGATATCCCAAAGGTTTGGCCCTGAGATCCTCTATTATTTAGCCTATGGTGCTGAAATATTTTTATAATATTATAGGCCTTGTCCATGATGATTACAAGGAAAATATTCTAACCAGGACCGATGTGTTTAGAATTTATAAAATAGTTAGACAAATCAGTCAATACATATTGACACTAAAAAGTCCAGGAAGATATAATAATAATGAATATAGCAATTCTGATTTGCGGTCATTAATATCACTTCGTTAAATTCCAATCCACAATGAAAGGAGGGGCAGTTTGAATGAGATCCCTCGGAGATTTGATCAGGATCCGTGATGAGATTAGAAGAAAGAAAGAGGGACACGAAAGAGAAGGGAAAATTAGGATTGTTGTCGGTATGGGAAGTTGTGGGATTGCGGCAGGGGCCAGGAAAACAATGAAGAAATTTGTAGAAGATGCGGGAAATAGACATCTTGATGTAGAAGTGACCCAGGCAGGTTGTATTGGCCTCTGCGAGTTAGAACCTATTGTAGAAGTGATACTCCCGGGTCAACCTTCAGTGATCTATGGGCAGGTATTAGAGGAAAGAGCTAAGGCTATAGTTTATAGGCATTTGGTTAATGGGTCTATTATTGATGATTGGGTTATAGGACAGCGGCAAATAGAATGGGATAGGGATAAACCCGGTGGGAATTTTGGGCGGGAAATCATCCCGCCGAG
>DGDX01000057.1 GCA_002385665.1 Firmicutes bacterium UBA3941 | reverse complement strand
TACAGAGAAGCATTTTGGCAAAGAAGTCGGATATGGTCTTCTTGCCAATGCCCTCAGGACCCGTAAATATATAAGAATGAACAACCCTGCCGCTATCAACTATGGCCTTTAGGCCCTTGATAAGGGTGGATTGTCCAATAATATGGTTGGTATTCATTTCTTCTCTCCCTATATTAGAGAATCAAATCCATTAAAAGCCCCCGAATATCATCTATATAACTGAGCACCACCAACTGATCCCTCTGGGAGCTCAATACCTCCTGGGTCAGGGCTTCAAGATTTTGATCCACCTTTTGTACCACAGCGTATATGTGGTGCCTTCCACTCCCATCGATATAGTCTTTTCTTTTCAGCTTCAGCATTTTATTTACGGATATATCCAAGAACTGGGAGATCATCCTTTTATACCGTAACAGCTCCCCCAGATTCGTCCTTTTGGCCAGCCTTTCTCCCTGTCTTTTAATATCCTCCATCATTGAAGCCAACTCTTCATTCATGGATCTGTATTGGCTGTCGTTTAGGAAGCTGTCAAAGGATTTGGCATGGGGGCCTGGTACCGGCCCCATGGCACCCCTTGCCCCTCCAGCCCTATGACCTTCGTCGGGGCGGCTGCCAAGATTTTCTACTCTCATACCTTTCTAAACTCCTCAACATTCACTACAAAAACTGTAGCGCCCCCCACCGTTACCTCAACGGGATAAGGAACGTACATACCGGTTGCACCTGCCATTGGTGTCGGCGATGTAGCCACCTGCTTGCGGCTCTTGCATACATTTTCGATTATTCCCATGGCATTTTCCAGCCTCTCGTTATCCACACCTATGAGCAATGTCGTATTTCCCGCTCTTAGGAATCCCCCTGTCGTTGCCAGCTTGGTGACTCCATACCCTGCCTTCATAAGTTTCGAAATAAGCTTTTGGGAATCTTCATCCTGAACTACGGCAATAATTAATTTCACCGGAAATACCTCCTTTCAATTTTTGTGACGCTAAACCAAAATTATTATCCTGAACTTCTATATTAATTATATCCTATTTTCCATACTTAGGCAATTGCTCAATTTCGTTAATTATCTGACGATGGATCTCCATTATGTCTCCATCGGCCTTGATGCGCCTAAACCTTTCAGGATACATATGGCATAACTTACAAAAACCCTTATATACTTCCCTGTGAAAATCAATGTTTTCCAGCTCCAACCTGTCCGCCTTACGATCACGCTTACGTCCCCTAATAAGCCCTTTTTCCGGATCGATATCAAAAAACAGGGTTATGTCGGGCATAATCCCCTGAAGGGCAGCCCTATTGATTTCCTCTACCATCTTCATGCCCAATCCCCGTCCGGCCCCCTGGTAGGCTATGCTGGAATCAACAAATCTATCGCAGAGCACTATTTTGCCCTGTCTTAGGGCAGGAGCTATAAGCTGACCTACATGCTGGGCTCGGGATGCGGCGTACAGATACATCTCTGTAATGGGATCCATCTCACTATGATCCGTATCAAGAATAATACCCCTTATTGCCTCACTGATGGGAGTGCCTCCCGGCTCGCGGGTGACTACTACATCCAGGCCCTTGTCCAACAAATACTTCCTTAAAAGGTCTATCTGTGTGGTCTTGCCCGCCCCATCAGGACCCTCAAAGGTAATAAAATAACCCCTCATCCTTATCCACTCCTATACAACAAAGTCCTTCATATATGCCAGTTCCCATATAAATTGTCAAGCCCAGCCCTATGTCCTATCTTCAAATCGGACTGACCGTCAATACATATTTGTTTTATATCCTTGTATAAGAAAAGCCTGTTAACCCTTATTCCGGAGAAAAAGTAAAGGCGCTTGTCATGGCCTGGATACCAGCTGATTATACCGCAACATCCTCTTAATCCCCTCTTTTAACTCAAAGTAGTCCTCATGGCTGCTGTCAAGCTTCATGATCTTCTGTTCGCATTCAAGACATATATTGGTATCCCTTAGAAGAAGGTTGGCCCTGGTCATTCTCTTGCACACACAGCATTCAATTATACGGATCATCCTTGCACCGCCTTATCCAAATACTTTCCCTGATTATCTAAAGGATTGCCGGCTTTTACTATTTTATTCCGGCTAAGGCTATAAAGTGCAAGTACCTATGAATTTTTAATTAGATCGACAAGTTTCTGGCTTGGTCTAAAGACTATTCTATGAATCCTATCGTCTTTTTCAAAGGCTACTACATAGTTTTCCGGAGACCGCCTATCAAAAGCAATAACATGGCTTTTATACCTGGTATTCTTGTCCCTTCGTTCATGGGCCAGGGGACAAAAATATAGGATCCTACCAAGGGGCACCCTGGCAATCTCACGGCTTCGCTTGCCCACCAGGCTTTCAAAAATCAATATGTTCCCTTTTAGAGTATAACTATACTCCAATATTCTCCTTCTATATACATATATACCCACAAGTATGTATAATAAAAAAGCGATATACCCACTATAGCTTATTCCGTACCTGTTATATATGAAGTTGGCAATTCCAACTATGACAACCAATAGCGCCGTCAGTCCCAAGGACAGGCCCAACACTGACATACGGTCTCCTTTGACAGATTTTACAATTTCCCTATGCATAGAATGCATCCCCTACCCGTTCTATATTTTATCTCTTATCTAAAGATATAGCCCATTATAGCATACCAAGGTCAGTGGCAGCAATTATGATAGAAAAAAGCACCGCCATTGCGATGCTGATAAATTCGATATCCGTTAACTGATTTTTGTTAAATATACTTAAGTAGCCAAAGATCCCTATCCTAATCATCAAAGATTTCATCGGCTACTTCCTTAGACATGCAAACCGCAGTTATTTCTCTAAGGGAAATGACACAAACCCCATGCTTTGTCTCAGCTACAACCTTACACTCATCAACACTAATTATCCTGACACAATCAAAGTTGCCCCTGGCACCTTCTATAGTTAATGCCACCTTCTTATCCATCGCTTTTTCAAGAATATTCTTAAGCTGAGTTAAGCAATGCATCTTCATACCCGACCATGGATCTACCGGGTGCATCGGCATCATGGGAGGTAGGGGCATCATGGGTGGCGTCGCCGGCATTGATGGATATTCAGGACATGGCATGGGATAGGGATAATGCGGCTCCGGTGCTCCGCTATAGTAGTCATAGCCGGTTTCCTGGTTATAAATAGGATCAAAAGCATATCTTACGGAATAAATTTCGTCATTGTACATCTCGATACCTCCAATTTCTATAATCAGCCAAGTCTACAACCATATCCGGTATTGCGATAAGGCTTGGTTGATTTCATGGATAGCTGTTAAATTTTTGGCTTTCTGCTATCCATATTTTCACCTTGATATATTCTATGTTTCAGCTCTTGAACTGTTACAGAATTGTATTACAAAACCCATTCTCAACCCTATCTCCAGCCATTTAAGTGAATAAGGCATATGTACTATATAGTCATTTTTCACCTATCATATGCATAACAAAAAGAGCAGGGTATGATTTCCATCATAATCCTGCTCTCTCTTGTTAATTGCTATTACAACTCCATTTAAGCTATCAGTTACCAAATTCCAATTCTGCAGCTTCCACCTTTTCCTGATCCAGATCCTTCACATCACCATGCTTAACAAAAAGCATACATAAAAGCGCAAGCACAAACCCCATGCTGGCGTAGACGAACAAGGGTTTATAGCTGCCAACCAAATCCTTTATCCAACCAAACAGTATAGGGCTTACAATGGCTGCGGTTGATGAAAAGAAATAATAATATCCGGTATAGGCACCGGTCAAACCTTTCGGTGCCATTTCAACTATCATGGGATAGGAATTGATATTGATAAGTGCCCAGAATAGACCTCCGGTCACAAGAATAATTGGGATAATGAGGGTGTTCCGAATGAAGATAAGGGGAACAAAAACCGCCAGGGCACCTAATATACCGACGAGTATCGTCCTTTTCCTGCCCAGCCTTCCCGCCACAAATCCGGCAGGTATGGCAAAAACCAGAAATGCCAGCGAAAAAGAGGTGAGCACTATGGAGGAGGTCCCCGGCTCTATACCCAGAATATGCTGTCCGTACAGGGAAAAGAAGGTTTCGACGGCGTTAAAGCCCGTAAACCAAAAGAATATGGCAAGTAGCATAAAGATAAGGCTCCTGTTCTTGCCCACATCTTTCTTAATCTCCTTTTCCTTTTGCTCCACCTTTATATGTTCAGGTTCCTTGATAGAGGTATACAGGATCGCCAAAGCAAGCATCATCACTATAGAAGCCATATAGAAGGGATATCCGGTGTTCACCTTATAGAGAAGGCCACCCAGCCCATAGGCTATTACGGCTGCAAATCCCCCCATGAAATTAATAACACCATTTGCCTTACTCCGCAAGGGGCTGGGGGTCACATCCGGCATCAGGGCCACCGTGGGAGCCCTGTATATGCTCATGGAAAAATTCATAATAATGATAAATAACATAAGGGTAAAAAGAGAGTTTGACCAAGGTATCAGGGAACAGAATATCGCCGCCAGGGGAACCCCAACCAGGAGGAAAGGCATGCGCCTGCCGAACCTGGTATTGGTCCTATCGCTTAGGGCCCCAAATAGGGGCTGGAAAACAACGGCGAAGACATTGTCTATGGTCATTATGGCCCCGATGAAGGTCCCGCTTTTTATGTAGGTTTCAAGCATTATGGGGACATAATTGTTGTAGATGGGCCAAATTATACTGGCGGAGAAGAAGCCCAAGCCAAGAATAAAGGTCTTTTTATAATCCAATTTCATAGATTTCGACTTCACGGAAACATCCCCCTTTAGCCGCTTATTCTTTTCCTAACATTGAGGGCCCTATCGGGATAGTCCGTTATAATGCCATCAACACCTGCCCTCATAATCATCTCCATCTCCTTTTCCTCATCTATGGTAAAGGGATTTAGTTTTATTCCATTCTCTTTACAGCCTGCCACCAACTCGGGTACCACATTGTAATAGAGCGGATGAAGGGCTTGTGCGTTTAAATCCTTTGCATATTTCCAGGGCTCCACCAGACCTGCCATGTACAAAAGTCCAATTTCCATGGAAGGATCTAAAGCCTTTATATCCCGAAGGCTGTAGTGATTAAAGGAAGAAAAGATTATCCTGCCCCGGAAATTCCAACTCTTTACCATATCCACAAGTTTTTCTTCTATGCCCGGATAGAGGATGGGTCCGCTTTTGACCTCAATATTTAGGAGACCATCCCAATCCTCCAGCAGTTCAAATACCTCTCCCAAGGTTGGGATCCTCTGCCCCTTAAATTTAGGATCGAACCAGGCTCCAAAATCGTATTTTCTTATCTCCTCCAGGGTTAAAGCCCCTACCACGCCCTTTCCATCGCTGGTACGGTCAATGGTATGATCGTGAATGACTACAATTTCCCCGTCTGCGGTCAGATGAACATCAAGTTCAATGCCCTCTGCGCCCATTTCCAATGCCTTTTCGAAGGCGGCCATGGTGTTTTCAGGGGCATAGCCTGAAGCGCCCCTATGGGCTATTATTAAAGCCATATCCACACACCCTTTCTCTTTTATTAAACACGATCGATAAATGCAACACATCTTGTTATATTTATTCTAGAAACAAATACAAAATCCTTTACTTTCGTCTAAAAAGCAAAGGATTTTCGCTATCTTTCATGTCGGTTTCAGTGAGATAAACTGCCAGTCAAGGGGTGCTTCAATAGCTCTCCACCCTAAGGATGCAGGCCACTTCCTTTACAACGTCACTGTAGTTCCTCAGCTCGGCCAGCCCCTTGTCAAGCTTTTCCCTTTCGACTTCATGGGTTATGAATATAACCGGCACGAGCCTTTCACCCAAACTACGCTGGGACACAGAGGCAATACTTATCCCATGTTTCCCCAGGGTAGTTGTAATCACTCCTAAAACTCCCGGCTTATCCACCACCGTTATACGGATATAGTAAGATCCGGTGTCCTCACCTACAACATTTAAATTATTCCTGCCAGCGGCAAGGCTGCTACCGGTCTTGGCCGATTGTCTCATCATCCTGATTATATCGAGGATGTCCCCGACTACAGCACTACCGGTGGGAAGGGATCCAGCCCCTTTTCCATACAGCATCAATTCCCCTACGGCATTGCCCTCTATGAGTAGGGCGTTAAACTCATTGTTGACTCCTGCAAGGGGATGGCTGTCCGGTATGATGGCAGGATGGACGTGTATTTCCAGGTCTCCTCCCTTGTTCTTGGCAGTGGCCAAGAGCTTAACGGCATACCCCAATTCCGCGGCATAACGGATCTCCGCCTCTGTAATCTTAGTGATCCCTTCACATGGAATATCGTTGGGGTTTATATAAAGACCAAAAGCGGTTGCAGCCAATATTGCAAGCTTATAAGCTGCATCCTGCCCCTCTATGTCCGATGACGGATCAGCCTCCGCATAGCCTTTTTCCTGAGCCTTTTTCAAGGCCTCATCAAAGCTCATACCGTCTCTGCTCATACGGGTTAGGATATAGTTCGTGGTTCCGTTTATAATACCAACCAGGCCGTCGATTCGGTTACCCGCAAGTTTATTTGTTATGGTATCGATTAAGGGAATACCCCCGCCTACACTACCTTCAAATCGGATCTCTACATCATTGGCCTTTGCTGTTTCAAACAATTCCTTGCAATATGTGGCCATAACGGCTTTGTTGGCAGTGACTACATGTTTGCGGTTCTCCATGGCCTGCTTTATATAAGTAAATGCAGGCTCTATTCCCCCCATCAGCTCTACAACTATATCTATATCCGGGTTGTCCAGGATATCCCGGGGATCGGTTGTCAGTATCCGCTGATCCAATTCAGCCAGCCTGGGTTTATTTATATCCCTGACCAAAACCTTTTCGACTTGGATTTCGGTCCCTATATACTCTCTGATTTTCTCCGTGTTCTCACTGAAAATATTTACAACCCCACTGCCTACATTGCCTAAGCCCAATAGACCTACTTTGATGATTGCCAACCCGATCTTCCCCTCTCTAAGCTTGGTGACCAATTTTGTACATTTTAACACCGATTATGGAGATTTTCAACCTTATTCCTGCGAATCAAACCACCATTTAACAGCTTATTTCAAAAATGATAAAAAAACAGATGGAAATCAAAAACATGATTCCCATCTGCATTCTGATCCAGGGCTTATTCTGCAACAGCCCCTTATATACCAGATAACACCTGGCACTAAACTTAATCCTTGTCATCCTGAACATCGATACTCCTATCAAGCTTATCCAGCTGTCTTCTGGCAAAATCTCTGCCGCCTATACCAAAAGCTACGGCAAAAGCAACAGCCAGTGAGCCCAGGATCAATAAGAAGGCCGTATTTACTATGGTCGATGCAAATTTAATCTGCTCCAAGGTCATAAAAATCGCAAAGACTATAATAATATATTTTGCTATCTTGCCTGATATCGGGCTATTAACATGCTTCACAATAATACTTTCAACAAAGTACCCGGCAAGGGTTCCCAATATTATTATTAACAGACCGCTTACCAATAATGGGATGTAGAGTATTATGGCAGTGCCTATATTATTCAATACCTCCAGCTTTAGCACATTGAGAGCCTCAACGGTAATAAACAGCATGATAATAGCTCTAACAATATTCCCAATTACCAGAGCCAGATCAATCCGCGGTATATTGGTTTCTGAATTCTTTTCGGTCCAGGAGTAAATTTTGTGAATACCAATCCGATTGAGTAGGGCTGTTAAGATCTGACCAACATACTTTGCTATATAGTACCCTATAAGTATTAAGATAATCGCCACAAAAATATTGGGTACCATGGTTATTATACTGTTAAGCATTGATACTATGGGCATTGTCAGCGTCTCTATCTGGAGAGTTTCCAAAGCCATAGTTATAACGGGTATCAGTATTATACCATAGAGTACATTGGACAATATCCGTGACAGAGTAGTCTGCCTTTCAGCTGTAGTACCCTTTTCAGACTCGATGGCTAGTTTATCATACCACTTATCGATATTTAAAGTGCTTAAAAAGTTATATGCGATGTCCCTGATGATTTTAGCTACAAAAAAACCAATAAACAATATGATAAGGGCTCCAATAATGTTGGGTATAAAGGCCAGTAGGTTTTGCATCATATTAGATATCGGTATTGAAATGGATTCCATATTCAGTGCATCCAGAATACTGGGTATAAACAATACAAAAACTAGTAAATACAACAGTTGCCCAATACTTTTGATTCTGTTCTCACGCTGCTCATCCACACTCTCTTCGGCACCTCGGATTTTCCTGCCAAATCTGATCTTAGTCAGCCCTTTGATAACCAAGGCTCGAACCAGGGAAGCTGCACCCCAAGCAATTAAGAGAAACACAATGGCTTTCAAAATACTGGGTAAGGCTAAAACAATGTTGTTCCAGGCTTCTTGAATACCTATCATGATTTTACCATCCTTTCTTGATTTTATTTGTTTATAGCTTATATATACTTTTATTATACAAAATCAAGCATAAATCCTTTAATTATAGTCAAATATTTTTGGAAATGTTTGCACAGTTTTTCTTCTAATCCTTCTTGATATATTTCTATTTTTGGACAACTTCAAATTTAAACTTAAAAATACAAGAAAAGAATCAGAATAATATAAGATTTATATTCACTTTTATGTAAGGTTTATATTTTATAATCACTCCTGGCTGTACTAAGAATTTGCCTAAAACAATCTAGTCTTTTTCCGGGAGTGAATTTTTATGAAAACACAAGAGAAAACATCCAGGTTTAGATTGCGAAAGCCGATAATCTTTCTAATCATTACTGCTTTTATTGGGCTTACCCTCTATACTATAAATTTCAGAAACGATTGGATGTTTGGATTAATGGATACCCTCTTTCACGAGAGAGAAGGTGTCCTATTGGAAGTCCTGGAATACCATAGCCAGGATATAGAAAGCATTCCTCTCGATGAGTTGTCGTCACTCAGCACCAATGTTAAAACTACAAATTCTCTATCCCTCATCAATAGGAAACATAGAATTGATGATGATTTGGACTTTAACCTGGTCAATTTCAGGGATACCTCACTGTTGGTTGATGAGAATATAATAGATGACCTGGAAAATCTCCTACATGATGTAAAACAAAATACTGATGAAAAGGTATACATTGCAAGCACCTATAGATCAGCAGAGGATCAGGAAAGGATACATAAAGAAAATCCAAGAATTGCAGTTCCTGTCAATACCAGTGAGCATCAGACCGGTTTGGCTCTGGACCTGTATGTAAGCAAAAAGGCACAACGGGAGTTTATCGACACTGATGCCGGCAAATGGATACACCATAATAGCTGGAAACATGGATTTATTATCAGATATCCCTTTCTTAAAAGGTATATTACAGGAATCGGATATGAGCCCTGGCACATAAGGTATGTGGGAAAACCCCATGCAGAGATTATCTATAAGAATCGCTGGACCTTAGAGGAGTATATCTATTCTCTGGAGGAAGATGTTTATTATGCTGTCAATGGATATGTTATATCCAGGCAATGCCCACGCAATGGCGAGTTAGATATCCCCAAGGGATTAGAAGATATTGAAATATCGCCGGACAATACGGGCTTCTATATAATCACAGGAAAAATGGAATAGCTCAAAACAAATAATATATTTTGGAGGAATTATATATGCAGATATTAAGAACCGAAAATCTATGTAAAAGCTATGGCAGCGGCGATACCAGGGTCGATGCCCTAAAAAATGCAAACATATCTGTAAACAAAGGGGAGTTTGTAGCAGTTGTAGGTCCTAGCGGCTCAGGTAAAAGCACCCTTCTACATCTTATAGGAGGAGTAGATAAACCTACTTCAGGCAAGGTGTTTGTAGATGATATTGATATTTACAGCTTAAATGAAAAACAATTAGCCATCTTTCGCAGAAGGAAAGTAGGTTTTGTATTCCAATTCTACAACCTGGTCCCTGTACTCACTGCAGAAGAGAATATATTACTTCCTATTTTGTTGGATAATAAAAAACCAGATAAAGCCTATATAAATGAGCTGCTTGATCTATTAGGGTTACAGGACAGAAAAAACCATCTGCCTTCAGAACTGTCCGGCGGTCAGCAGCAAAGAGTTTCCATAGGAAGAGCCCTGGCCTATAAGCCTTCCATTATACTGGCCGATGAGCCTACCGGTAACTTGGATAGCAAAAACAGCAAGGAGATAATAGATCTTCTAAAGATTTCCGTAAAAAGATACAACCAGACTCTAATGGTAATAACCCATGATGTGGATATTGCTTCCCAGGCTGACAGGATAATAACAATAGAGGACGGCATAGTATCCAAAGATGAGGTGATGGCCTTATGAAGAGCTATGCCGAAATAACATACAGATATTTAAAGAGACAGAAAAAGCGTACCCTTTTAACTGTAATAGGCATAATTTTATCCGTTGCCCTTATCACCTCTATAGGTACAATGGTTATAAGTGCCAGGGATATGATGATAAGAAATGAAATAGAAAGAACCGGAGATTACCATGCTATCTTCCAAAATACACCCAATGATAAGGTAAATATTGTTAGAAATTATGTGGGAGTTGAAAACTCAGCCTTAACCAATGCAGTTGGAACTGGCATCCTGGCCCAAATAACCGGTGATGAACGACAGCAAAACCCAGAATCTCCTCCCTATCGATATGTTAATATTAAAGGATACGACAAGGATGCCTTTGATATACTGCCGATTACCTTGAAAGAAGGTCGTCTGCCTGAAGATGAAGGTGAAATTCTATTAGAGTACTGGGTGTCTGACTATATGCCCAGCAGGCCTAAAATTGGGGATATTATCACCCTTCCCATAGGAATCAGGCTAGATGAAGCAGGCAATGAATTATCCCCGAATAGCTATATGAAACATGAAATTTTTCAGGAAGAGGATATTAGAAAATATACTATTGTTGGTTTCTTTGAACCAAAATTTGCATGGATAGGACAATATATAACTACTGGTATCACCTTTTTAGATAGTGATAGTTTATCTCCGGATAAAGATTATAATGTGTATGTAAAGATGGATTCTGTAAAAGATATCCATAAAAAGACTAAGGAAATAGCTCAAAGTTTAGATCTGTATCAGTCTCTGGAAGACAGCAGTGAACCCTACTATAACATAGAGTATAATGAAAGATTATTGCGCTTATCAGCCCAAAGTTTGGATATGGATTTAAATAATAGCCTAATATCCATTCTAATATTTATAGTAATATTAATAATAGTATCTACAATAGCAGTTATTTATAATGCTTTTCATATTTCAGTTTTGGAGCGGATATCCCAGTTTGGTATACTCCGGTGTGTAGGAGCTTCCTCAACCCAGATAAGGAACATAGTATTAAAGGAGGCATGGATACTGAGCCTTATAGGTATTCCAATAGGTCTTTTCTCCGGTGTTTTTGCCATGCAAGTAGTCATGTATTTTATTAATAAATTAAATTTCAATCTCTTATCAGGATTGACTATCGTAATATCTCCTTTAGTATTTATAGTAAGCTCTATTATAGGATTGATTACCGTATTTTTGTCAGCTTTAGGCCCAGCCAAACAGGCAGGCAGAATTCCTGCTCTGGATGCTGTTAGAAATACTGGCAGTTTGAAGAAGGAATCCTTTGACAAGATAAAAAGATCTACCCTTTCCCGAAAGCTATTGGGAATTGAAGGTGAAATAGCCTACAAAAACTTAAGAAGAAATAGAAAGAGATTTAGAATTACTGTATTTTCTATGATAATTAGTATTGTACTTTATATAGCATTCTCTAGTTTTATGACCTATATGTTAAGGGCTAGTAATGTCCATTCCGAAGAAATGGGAGATTTTATGATATGGCATAACGCATCCATTGTACAAGAGGACCTGGATGACTCCGTATATAGAGATCTAAAGGAGTTGCATGGTGTTGCAGAAGTATTTTACTACAATCGTTACAGCATGCAAATAATAGTTCCAGAAGACAAAATAAACCCAGACTTTGTAAAAACCAGTGGGTATGCCAAACACCTTCAGAAAGGTAATGTTTTTGAACTACCAAATAATATTTTATATGGATATGAAAATGAAAATCTCAATGCTTTTAAGTCTTCATTAAAAGAAGGCAATATAGATATAGATGCCATTAATAAGCAGAACGGTGTTCTGATAGTTCAAACATCTCATGTATATAAGGACGAAAGTTCCAATAGCACAATAATGGATATAGTAAATTATGGGATAGGTGATGAAATAAGCGTTACAGCCAATTTCCCCGAAGAAAACCTTGATTATACAAAGGTAAAGGTACTGGGGATATTAGAAATGAGTCCTATAGAAGATCCCTATAACTTCAACGAAGGGATTATTATGATAACAACTAAAGAAGTCTACGATAGAATCCAAGGTACAAATTATAATCCATCATTCCTTATAAAGTGCCAGCAAGGGCATAGCTTAGAGGATATAAGGAAATATCTCAAAGACCTTGTGGATAAGCATCCATCATATACTTATATAGACCGAGCTAAACAAGCTGAAGAAGATAGAAATGCTTTTGCTACTATAAGTATCTTCTTATATGGCTTCGTTGCAGTAATAACTCTGATAGGAGCTTTGAATATTATAAATACCATTAGTACCAATTTAATCCTTAGAACAAAAGAGCTATCCATGCTAAAAGCTGTAGGTATGACTCAAAATGGGGTTAAAAGAATGGTGTCCATGGAAGCTTTATTCTATGGAATCATAGCTTCCATTTACGGGGGTATTATAGGAACAGGACTGTCTTACCTTCTCTATCGCTTTGCCACCCAAGGTATACAGGATTTCCCTTGGACAATTCCCTGGAGCAGTATATTAGTTTCAACAGCGGGTGCTACGTTTATCGCACTTGTCTCCGGCTTTTTCCCCTTGAGGAGAATCAATAAGAACAATATAGTTGATAATATGAGAATGGAGGAGTAGGCATACTCCTCTTTATTCTTTCACTCAATTTTAAGGACTATTTTACACATCTTGTACAACCTCTAGATATATTAGTTTCATATCACCTTACTATCATATGTGCATACTATATATTATGCCATATCCTATGACATATAACACGATAGAAATAAATAAACAATTCTTGGGAGGGGTTAATGTGAATTATGATTGCAATTCAAAAAAGCTTTTAAAACCTGAAGATAAAGAAATAAAGTTGATTATAAGGGATAAGAAAAAAGACCAAAAACCATGTACCAAGGAAATCGTAAAGTGTTCCCCTTGCCTGCCTAGAGAACTAGTTAAGAACGGTGGATTTGAAACATTTGGTGTATTCAATCTTTATGCTGATTGGTCAGAGGGGGAACTCCCTAGTGATATTAGAATTGGTGATTCTGCAATAGCTCATGAGGGACTTGGAAGTCTGTCTTTTAACTCACTGGTAACTGATGAAATTGAAGATAAATTTAATCGAATATTCCAAAATGTCCCAGTATATCCTGGTTGCTTTTTAGTCCTAAGCTATGCAACGAATTTTCTAAATGCTGGTGTCGACTTTAGGGAACTTGCCTTTAGAGCAAGGGTTTATTATAATGGAACAACCCCAACAGATTTAATTAATATTGAAACACTATACAGTAGCGATTTATTAGCTGGTACAGGATTTGATTTTCATCAAAAGGTATCTGATGTACCTGTGCCTGAAGGAGTCACCAATGTAACAGTAGAGTTCCAAATTAGAATAACTGATAGAAGCAGTGGTGATGGCGCACAACAAACTATCTTTCTCCTAGATAGTGTGTCCCTTAGACCTACCTAAGATAGTTCTATTCTTATTTAAGAGTAAATTAACGCCTTGTGCTAGTCAATCATATGCT
>DGDX01000051.1:6479-12620 GCA_002385665.1 Firmicutes bacterium UBA3941 | reverse complement strand
TTATGCCGGAGGAGATGCGGTTACAGGTGCGGCCACGGTTATTCTCGCCATGGAAGCTGGAAAGAAGGCTGCTAAAGCCATCCATGAGAAATTAAAGACCCGTGAGGATCTATTGCTTTTATTGTAAACGGGACTAAAACATACCATTGCTTATTGTAATAGGGAGAAATACATGAAAATAGAAGAAAATCGGGATAAAGACGTTTTAAAGATTGATGGGTTAACCAATTTTAACCCTCCACATATATTCGAATGCGGCCAAGCCTTTCGTTGGAATTGGGACGGACAGGGATATGTTGGAATAGTGGGGGATAAGGTAGTTAGAGTGTTGTGGGATGGGACAACCCTGACACTGGAAAATACCACTTATGAAGATTTCAATACCATATGGCAAGATTACTTCGATTTAAATACAGATTACGGAAGTATTATAGAAAAGCTATCCAAGGATCCGGTGTTGGTGGAAGCGATAAAACATGGATGGGGTATAAGAATATTAAATCAGGATCCTTGGGAGACCCTTATATCCTTTATTATATCTGCCCGAAACGGGATAAATAGGATAAAGACGACGGTAGATAAAATATCTCAGAAGTTTGGGGAAAAAATTACTTGGGCAGACAAGGTTTATTATAAATTCCCAAGTGTCGATGCATTAGCCAATGCGGATGAGGATGAGTTAAGAAGTTGTGGATGCGGGTATAGGGGCCCGTATATAAAGGGTACGGCCCAGCTGATCCGTTCCGGAGAAATCAACTTGGATACATTGATGTCCATAGATTATAAAGATGCTAAAAAACAACTTTTGAAATGCCCCGGTGTGGGTCCCAAGGTGGCGGATTGTGTATTATTGTTTTCCTTGAAGAAAGGACAAGCCTTTCCTGTAGACGTATGGATTGGTCGTATTATGGAAGAGCTATATTCCCAGGAGATGAAAGATTTTAAGGACATTCGCGAGTTCGCAGAAAACAGGTTTGGTGATATAGCCGGATATGCCCAGCAATATTTATTCTATTATGCCAGGGAAAAGCAGATAGGGAAGGTGTCGTCAAGGGTATAGCTATTGAAGTCTACCTCCATTGATCCATTTTCGCAGATAAATAGGGTAACTGCGGTGAACTGACCATATAAGTTAACCTCGCAACTTTACTAAAAATAAGCCGTTGACAATATCTATTGGCTTTGGTAGACTGTTCACTAATAATTACATGAGAAACTGCATCTAAGGTATGGGTTTCGTAATAGATATGACGCAAAACGGCTATTAAATTTACAATACGTCTTTGATATTTTTCAAGTTCTAATCTGTTTGATGGAGGGAGAGTGTTGGCAATAAATAATAAATTTGTAAAAGAAGGTCTTACCTTCGATGATGTTTTGCTTATACCGGGGAGATCTGAGGTTTTACCTAATCAGGTAGACCTTACTACTAATCTGACTAAGTCCATTAAATTAAACATTCCATTAATGAGTGCGGCTATGGATACGGTAACTGAGGCCAGGTTGGCCATTGCTATAGCCAGGGAAGGCGGAATAGGAATTATCCACAAGAATATGTCCATAGAAGAACAGGCTACACAGGTGGACAAGGTTAAACGTTCGGAGCATGGGGTAATAGTAGATCCCTTTTTCCTTTCACCGGATCATCTATTGTCTGATGCCAACGAACTAATGAGGAAGTACAGAATTTCAGGGGTACCTATAACAGTAAACGGCAAATTAGTGGGCATTATTACCAACCGTGATATTAGATTCGAAACGGATTTTAGCCAAAAAATATCCGACGTTATGACATCGGAAAATCTTATCACTGCACCCGTAGGTACCAATCTGCAACAAGCCCAGGAAATCCTTCGAAAACATAAGATTGAGAAGTTACCCATAGTTGATGATAACATGATGCTAAAAGGTCTTATTACCATCAAGGATATCGAGAAGGCTATTCAATATCCAAACTCCGCCAAGGATTCCAGCGGAAGACTTTTGGTAGGTGCAGCTGTTGGAGTATCCAAGGATACTATGGACAGAGTGGCTGCCCTGGTAGATGCCAAAGTAGATGTTATAGCAATAGACACAGCCCATGGACATTCCGTCGGTGTATTAAAAACCGTTGGCCAGATAAAGGAGAAGTTCCCAGATCTACAGCTCATCGCGGGTAATGTGGCTACTGGGGAAGCTACCCGTGATTTAATCGAAGCTGGTGCTGATTGTGTCAAGGTGGGAATTGGACCCGGGTCCATATGTACTACCAGGGTAGTGGCAGGCATAGGGGTACCCCAAATAACAGCCATCTATGATTGTGCTGAAGTAGCAGACAGGTATGGGATTCCAATTATTGCCGACGGGGGCATCAAATACTCTGGAGACATTCCCAAAGCCATTGCTGCCGGTGCCAGCGTAGTTATGATAGGTAGCCTGCTGGCAGGTACAGAAGAGAGTCCCGGCGAGATGGAAATATACCAGGGAAGAAGTTTTAAAGTTTATAGGGGGATGGGCTCTATGGGAGCCATGGCTGCAGGCAGTAAGGATCGTTACTTCCAGGAGGATGCTCAAAAACTGGTACCTGAAGGGGTAGAAGGCCGTGTACCTTTTAAGGGTCCGCTTTCCGATACGGTCTTTCAGCTTGTAGGAGGTTTGAGGGCTGGAATGGGATACTGTGGTACCCCTAACATTGAGGCTTTGCGTAAGGATACACAGTTTATTAGGATATCCAATGCTTCGCTTCGAGAAAATCATCCACATGATATATATATCACCAAGGAAGCACCCAATTACAGTGTTGGGGTCTAATAATATGGTTTGTATCAGAAACATATTTCTGCATAATACCTTGTATACGGTTCTATAAGGATTTAGCTGGTATTAGGATAGGAACCGATTACAGAAGAACCTAACTTATGTTTGTTTATCCATAATTGCCAATCTTAAGGGACCTTGAGTATTTTACTTTGGGTTCCCTTTTACTATTTTAAACAAATTCCCGACATGCTATTATTAAGGATAGATCCGGTTAACACGGACATGGGTTAATTATGGGGAGACAAATTTGGGTAAGAATATAAGATAAACAATGAAGGGGAAGATCTGATGCAAGAAGAGATAATTTTGGTTTTGAATTTTGATAGCCATCATAGCCAAAAGATTGCCAGAAAGGTAAGGGATTTAAAGGTATATAGTGAGATATTGCCCTATACAGTATCTATAGAGAGAATTAAAAACCTGAAACCAAAGGGAATTATAATGGCTGTGGATGCGAATAATCTGACCGCTAAAGGCGCAGATAAGTACATCAATCAGGTTTACCATTTAGGTATTCCAACTATAATAATAAGTGAACCTTGTGGCGATGAAATCAGTGATTTTATCTTTGGCACGTGTGAATGCCGCGGCACTTGGACCCCATCTAATTTTATCCAGGCTTCTATTGAAAGCATTAAGGAAAAAGTAGGGGATAAAAGAGCCCTATGTGCATTATCCGGCGGAGTAGACAGTTCAGTAGCCGCTGTATTGATGCATAAGGCTATAGGTGATCAATTGGTTTGCGTTTTTGTGGATCATGGGTTATTGAGAAAAAATGAGGCCGATGAGGTGGAGAATACTTTTAAGGGCCAATTTAATCTGAATCTGATCAGGGTAAATGCTCAGGATCGCTTCTTGGACCGATTAGCTGGTGTGTCCGATCCGGAAACTAAGCGCATGATCATAGGCGAGGAATTTATCAGAGTTTTTGAAGAGGAGTCAGGGAAGTTGGGGAAGATGGACTTCCTGGTCCAGGGAACCATATATCCTGACGTTGTAGAGAGCGGAGCAGATGAATCTAGCCTGGTAAAAAGTCATCATAACGTAGGTGGTCTTCCTGGGGATTTTGATTTTAGAGAGATAATTGAACCCCTGCGAAACCTCTTTAAAGATGAGGTCAGAAGGGTAGGAGAAGAACTGGGAATTCCTCATCATATGGTATGGAGACAGCCTTTCCCGGGGCCTGGGCTGGCTATAAGGGTGATTGGTGATGTAACTCGGGAGAAATTACAAATCCTTAGAGAAGCTGATGCAATTTATAGAGAAGAGATAGCCAAAGCAGGTCTTGACAGGGAGATTTGGCAATACTTTGCTGTTCTAACCGATATGAAGAGCGTAGGGATAACCGGAGGAAAACGTACATATGACTATACCATCGCTTTAAGGGGTGTAACCAGCATTGACGGAATGAGGGCTAATTGGGCCAGGATCCCCCATGAGGTCCTGGATAGAATATCAAGGCGAGTCACTAATGAGGTTCCTCATGTCAACAGGGTGGTATACGATATAAGCAGCAAACCACCGGCAACAATCGAGTGGGAATAAGTCAATTTGTTTCAGCCCCTTGTAGAGGGTATTATGTAGGAGCCTAAGGCTCCTTTTGTTTTTAAAGCAATATACTTATGATATAATATTCTTGGAAATTAAAACGCGGCCATCCTAAACTCCATCGGGAAGAAAAATACATAATTGAATATTACCGGTCATGACGTAGATAACTAAATTCTTTAATTACAACTGGATATCTATTTTTATTAATAACATAAATTTAAAAGGGGTGGTAAAGTTGTATCGGATTAGGAATTTAAGATTCAGATACCCTAAGAATTCGGAAGATACCATAAGGGGAGTCTCCTTTGATATAAAAAAAGGGGAGATATTTGGACTTCTTGGCCCTAGCGGCGTAGGAAAATCAACCACTCAAAAGCTCCTTATCAGGCTTTTGGGTAACTACCGAGGTGAAATACTGTATAAGGGTAAGGATCTACACTCCTATAATGATAGTTATTACCAGAATATAGGAGTTGGTTTTGAAATGCCGGTCTTTTTTTCTAAATTAACCGCTGAGGAGAATTTACGCTTTTTTAAGCAACTCTATGCCTCAAATATAGATACAGATAAACTCCTAAAGAGATTGGGTCTCTATGAGGATAGAAATAGGAGGGTATCTGAATACTCAAAAGGTATGAAGGTCAGATTAAACTTTGTGAGGGCAATGTTAAACAATCCCGATATGCTCTTTTTAGATGAACCGACTAATGGCCTGGACCCAAAGAACGCCAGAATCATTAAGGAGATAATCAAGGAATTCCGTCAGCAGGGCGGTACTGTGTTATTGACAACGCACCTAATGAATGATGTGGACGAACTCTGTGACAGGGTGGCTTTTATGGCTGGTGGTAAAATAGTTGAGATCAGCACCCCTAAAGAACTAAAATTAAAGTACAGTACCAGGGAATTGGATGTTGAATATATGGATGATGGATCTATTCGAAAATCCACCTTCAGCCTGGATGGATTGGGTAACAATAACGAATTTATGGATATCATCAAAAAGAGGCAGATACTCACCCTTCATAGCAGGGAAAGCACCTTGGATGATATTTTTATAAAGGTGACGGGGGTGGATACCAGTGTCTAGGTTTATCACCTTAATTAAAGGAGAATTTTTAAGACTTCAAAGGTATAAATTATTTGCGGCATCGATTTTTGTGTCCATTATGTGGGTTGGGGTATTACATTTTGTGGATATGGTGAATGTAACCGGTTTGATCCCCCAATTGGTTTTTTTAGACGTCACTACTATGGCTGTATTATTGGTCGGAGTTAGCTTTATATACGAACGGGATGAGGCTACCTTATATAGCATGTTAATATCGCCTATCACCAAATCTCAATACATATGGGCCAAACTTCTTTCCCACATCACACCCAGTATCATCTCCCTGTCTATCATGTTTATATATGCTAAGACTTTTAAAACCTTGGATATTAATTATTTCTGCTTGCTGGGTGGAGTTTTATTGGTAGCTTTTTTTCATTCCCAGATAGGCTTTTTGCTAACCTTCCATACTAGGGATTTTACAGGTCTGGTAATGCTCATAATAACATTTTTTTTGATATCTATCTTACCTGTTATTTTGGACGAATTTGCTATAGTAACAAATGAAGTTTTTAGAAAGTTAATTTTCCTGCTTCCTACCAAATCTGCACTCATGATTATCATGGGTACCACAGGGTCAATTGAATCATGGAAGATAATTGTATCCATCGTCTATATGGTATTGGGTTCAGTATTTTTGTATTACCTTATATGGAAGAAACTACAAGATCATTTTCTAA
>DGDX01000051.1:0-6220 GCA_002385665.1 Firmicutes bacterium UBA3941 | reverse complement strand
CTGGTAATAATGGTGCTTATTATACCTATATCCTATGGTGCCCTTATCGGATTTTCTATATTGGACGATCAGGATGATAATGTATTGATCAATATAATGGCTACACCGCTGAGCATCCACAAATTCCTTGGTTTCAGGTTGGTAGTTGTATTTCTCCTCTGCTTTTTGGCAACTTTATTTACTATGAGTTTCTCAAACATTGGCGACCTTTCCTTTAAGAATATAATTGCTGTATCCCTCCTTGCATCCTTGGAAGCTCCAATGACCGGACTATTGATTAATTCCTTTTCAAAAAACAAAATTGAAGGATTTGCCGTTATGAAGGCGGGGGGCAGTATAATAATATTCCCTATCGTTGCGCTCTTTTTCAAGGATATAAAGGAACTGTTCTTTTCCTTCGTGCCAGGCTTCTGGACCGCTAAGGTTATCAGTCATTTGATAAAGGGTGTCGGCTTTTATCTGACGTACAATCAATACTATATTATAGGCCTGGTCTACATGTTGGTCTTAAACGTATTGATTTATAAGTTGTTTATAAGGAAGGTTATATTAAACCAGGGATAATTACTCTATACAATTATGGAATAATGTCAATTATTTAGGAGTTAAATGGCGAAAATTAGGCATTTCATCCCTGAAAAACCGAACATTAATTTAATTACTGCAAAAAACGTTCAAATTATTATTGACAATTGGAGTCGGCTTTGATATATTGTTTATGTACCGTATATAACTCATATAATCCTGATAATTGGTTCGGGAGTTTCTACCAGGCAGCCGTAACTGCCGGACTATGAGTGATATGCACGATATTGAAAGGCCTATTGGCCTTGCAGTATATAGGCATATTGGTTCACTCAGGTCAGGAATCTATATGTCTATTTTTTCTGGGCAAAATAATATTATATGACCTGACAATATTAAAGGAGGAAATATGAATGAACGGCTTTTTAGATCGAACTTTTAAGCTGAGGGAACACAAAACGGATGTAAAGACCGAAATAATGGCCGGTATAACCACATTTATGACCATGGCTTACATCCTGATAGTCAACCCTAATATCCTATCCGGGATCGAAATTGGTGTAGAGTTAATGGATCGAGGCGCCGTATTTACTGCTACTGCTCTTTCTGCCGCAATTGCTACAATCGTCATGGCCTTCTTAGCAAATTACCCTGTTGCTCTTGCATCGGGTATGGGACTGAATGCCTTCTTTGCTTTTGTTGTCGCCACTAAGTATTCCTGGCAGATAGCATTGACAGCTGTTTTGATCGAGGGTATTATTTTCATTATCTTGTCATTTTTTAAATTCAGAGAGGCAATTGTAAACGGTATTCCTGAGAATTTAAAGTATTCTGTAACCGTCGGTATAGGATTATTTATTGCATTTATAGGTCTTCAAAATGCAGGAATTATCACAGATGATGGTGCAGTATTAGTTGGTTTAGGGAATCTGACGAGTATCACATCCATTTTGTTCTTTATAGGTTTAATCGGTACTATATACATGACTCATAAAGGTATTAAAGGAGCACTCCTTTGGGGAATATTAGGTACTTACGCCTTGGGTATAATTTGTCAATTGACTGGCCTGTATACGGTGGATATTGAAGCCGGCAGATTTAATCTTATTCCCGAGGGAGGCATCGTATCCCTGCCACCTTCCTTAGCCCCAACCTTTATGAAATTCGATTTTCAGGGTGCATTCAAGTTAGGCTTTGAGTTTATCGTAATATTGTTCTCATTCTTATTTGTCGACATCTTTGATACCGTAGGAACCCTAATAGGTGTTGCCAGCAAGGGCAATCTCCTGGATAAGGAGGGCAAACTGCCAAAAGCAAAACAAGCCTTACTTGCTGACGCCATTGGTACTGTATCCGGAGCATGCCTTGGTACTTCCACGGTAACCAGCTATGTAGAGAGTGCAGCCGGTGTTGCTGAAGGTGGTAGAACAGGCTTAACAGCCTTGGTAACTGGACTTATGTTCCTGGTAGCCTTGATATTCTCACCGATATTTACCATAATACCATCCTTTGCTACTGCTCCCATATTGGTGACTGTTGGACTCTTCATGGTAACTGCCATAGCTAAAGTGGATTTTAGTGATTACACAGAAGCCCTACCTGCATTTTTAACCATAATCATGATGCCTATGGCATATAGTATTGCAGACGGTATCATGTTTGGTATGCTGTCTTGGGTTATTCTAAAGTTAGTTACCGGCAAAGCAAAACAGATTAATCCCTTAATGTACGTTCTTGCACTATTATTTATCCTAAAGATTATTCTCTAAACTATAATCTGGGACCTGTGAGGATAATGAAGTCCGATGTAGATGTCATCGGACTTTATTTATCTATTGTATTTCGGAACATAATAAGAAGCATAGTATGATTAGATGTTTACTATGATATCTTATTAGTTATGGAGGTAAGGGTATGAGTGAAAGGAATAAAGTAGCAATTATTATGGGAAGTGATTCGGACTTTTCCACGGTAAAGCCCGGAATTGAATTATTAAAATCCTTTGGAGTTCATGTTGATGTTAAGATTCTGTCAGCTCATAGAACGCCTGATCATGTGGCGGAATACGCAAGAACGGCCCAACAGAGAGGTATAGGTGTGATTATTGGTGCTGCGGGAAAGGCTGCTCACCTACCAGGAATAATAGCCGCCTATACTACCCTTCCGGTAATAGGACTTCCCATCAAGTCTTCTACCTTGGACGGCTTGGATTCCTTATTATCCATTGTACAGATGCCTAAGGGTATCCCAGTGGCAACGGTTGCTATAAACGGGAGTGAGAATGCGGCGTTACTGGCTGCTCAAATCCTGGCTTTGGGGGATGAGAAGTTAAGCGAAACCTTAAAACAATATCGTATCTCTATGGAGGAACAGGTGTTAGCAAAGAATGAACAAGTGCAAAAGGAATTAGGATAGGGTAAAAACTCTAATCCTGGGCATGACTAAGAATTTAAGAGGACACATAGAACCCATTAATCGGTGGGAGGGAAATATATAAGCAATGCTTAGGAAAGCGATATATCACGACGGTAAACTGAAGGAAGCCTGCGGAGTTTTTGGCGTTTTAGACATGGATAATTTAAAGGTTGAAGAACTAACTTACTACGGTCTGTATTCCCTCCAACACAGGGGGCAGGAGAGTGCTGGAATTGCCGTATCCGATGGAAAAAACATCAAATATCATAAAGCCATGGGACTGGTGATGGAGGCTATAGATTCAAAATCCATGACCCGTTTGCGGGGAGGGCAAATAGCTATTGGGCATGTATGGTATTCAACGGATGGGGATGTTAGCGTCCATAATACCTTACCTCTGGTAATGAAATACAGAAAGGGAACCATAGCCATCGCTCATAACGGCAATATAGTAAATGCGGATGCACTTCGCACAACCCTTGAGGATCAGGGGGCAATCTTCCAGACTTCCACGGACAGCGAGGTGATCGCCAATCTCCTGGCTCGACAGAATGCTGACAGATTTGAGACAGGTCTTTTAGAAACGTTGAAAACTATCAAGGGTTCCTTTGCTCTGGTTATTATGACTGAAGATAAGCTGATAGCCGCCAGAGATCCTCATGGGATGAGACCCTTGGCCCTCGGTAAACTTAAGAATTCATACGTAATAGCCTCTGAAAGCTGTGCTTTTGATATTATTGGGGCGGACTTCATCAGGGATGTCAGACCTGGTGAGGTTATCGTAATAAGTCGGCTGGGTCTGGAGAGCATGCAGATTCCGACTCCTCTGAAGACATCCCTCTGTATTTTCGAATTCGTCTACTTTGCCCGAACCGATAGTAATATTGACGGAATTAGCGTCTATATGGCAAGAAAGGAAGCAGGCCGCAGGCTGGCTGTGGAACAGCCGGTTGATGCGGATCTTGTAATTGGCGTTCCTGATTCCGGTACTACGGCTGCTATTGGCTATTCTGAAGCTTCAGGCATACCTTTTGGTGAGGGACTGGTAAAAAATCGCTATGTGGGAAGAACCTTTATCAATCCCGACTTTAATATAAGGGAACAAAATGTCCGAATCAAGCTGAATGCCCTGACCCGAATAGTTAGAGGAAAAAGAATCGTTATGGTGGATGATTCCATAGTAAGAGGAACCACCAGTAAGAAGATCGTTGAGATGCTCCGTCTGGCAGGAGCCAAGGAGGTACACATGCGAATCAGTTCACCTCCTGTAAAATACACATGTCATTTTGGTGTTGATACCCCCGGTTCTAAACATTTAATAGGAGCGACCTACACCATAGAAGAAATAAAACAGATCATAGGAGCAGATTCCTTGGGTTATTTAAGTATAGAAGGCCTGCTAAAAACCGTTGAAGGAAGTGGTTGTGGTTTTTGTTTGGGCTGCTTTACCCAGCAGTATCCCATGGAATTGGATTGGAATACAGACAAGTAGGAGATGGATTCGGAAACGGAGGATGAGGGTTATGAAGTGGACTTATAAGGATGCGGGCGTTGACGTAGAATCCGGGTATAGGGCAGTTAATCTAATGAAGGAGCATATACTAAAAACCCATACTCAACAGG
Organism: Firmicutes bacterium UBA3941; assembly: GCA_002385665.1. Lineage (GTDB taxonomy): Bacteria > Bacillota > Clostridia > Caldicoprobacterales > UBA3941 > UBA3941. The sequence continues at coordinate 1,657 of DGDX01000051.1, read as the reverse complement.
TTATTGGGGGCATAGGAAGCTTTGCAGGCCTTTATGCCCTGGACATAGAGAATATAAAAAGCCCGGTCCTGGTATCGGGTACTGATGGAGTAGGAACCAAATTACAGCTCGCCTTCCTATTGGACAAACATGATACTATAGGCATAGATTGTGTAGCTATGTGTGTGAATGATATTGTCTGTCAAGGTGCAAGACCTATGTTTTTCCTGGACTATTTAGCTACCGGAAAGCTAGAACCCGAAAAGGCGGCAACCATTGTGAGTGGTATCGCCCATGGATGCCTGGAATCCGGATGCGCGCTGATAGGCGGAGAGACCGCCGAGATGCCTGGCTTCTACAGGGAAGATGAGTATGATCTGGCAGGATTTGTCGTAGGGATTGTGGACAGGGAGAAGATAATAGATGGTTCCGGGATAGAAGAGGGGGACGTGATTATTGGCCTTGAATCGTCCGGAGTGCATAGTAACGGTTACTCTCTGATAAGAAAGTTGGTAATAGAGGAGGAGTATCGTCTGGATGACTATAATGATACCTTGGGTGTTACCATTGGGGAGGAACTTTTAAAGCCTACTAGAATTTATGTGAAGCCTATTTTGAAGGCCTTAAGAAGCTATGCTATAAAGGGCATTGCCCATATCACCGGCGGTGGATTCATTGAGAATATACCAAGAATTCTACCAGATGGGGTAGGAGCAATCATCAAAGAGGGGTCCTGGCCTGTTAAGCCCATATTCCAGCTAATAAGCAGATGGGGTAATATAGGGAAGTTGGACATGTTCAATACCTTCAATATGGGGATTGGTATGGTAGTGGTATGCCAAGCACTGGATGCCGATGGTTTAATAAGACTATTCAGCGGTCAAGGGTATCCTGCCCACATCATAGGAAGGATTGAAAAGGGTCGGGAAGGGGTTGTCTTTAGTTAATGAAGAATATTGGTATTTTTATTTCTGGAGGAGGTTCTAACCTCCAGGCCATCATAGATGCCATAGCCAAAGGAGATATTACTGCTCGAATTAGCCTTGTTATTTCCAGCCGAGAAGGTGTCTATGGTTTGGAAAGAGCAAGGAAGCACGGCATCCCTTATGCGGTAATTTCCAGAGGAGATTACAAGGATTCAAACTCCTTTGGGAATGCAATACTAGAACTTCTGGAGAAGAGAAGAGTTGACCTGGTGGTTTTGGCGGGATATCTGAACATCCTCCCCAAGGCAGTGGTTGAAAAATACAAAAACAGGATAATTAACGTTCACCCATCCCTGATCCCGGCCTTTTGTGGAAAGGGATATTATGGAAACAGGGTGCACCAGGCTGTCTTGGACTATGGAGTTAAGGTTACAGGAGCAACCGTCCATTTCGTGGATGAGGGGACAGATACAGGCCCGATAATATTACAACAATCCGTTGAGGTTCTGCCGGAGGATGATGTTAACACTCTGGCAGAACGGGTGTTAAAGGTAGAGCACCAACTATTGCCAAAGGCCCTTAAGCTGTTGGTCGAGGATCGGATCCTGGTGGATGAACGCAGGGTCATTATAAGGTGAAACTTTTCGATCTAATAGAGGATTGGAGGAAAGAAATGAATAAAAAGCGTGCTATTATTAGTGTATCTGACAAAACGGGAATTATAGAGTTTTCAAAACGATTAAATGATATGG
>DGDX01000113.1:564-5612 GCA_002385665.1 Firmicutes bacterium UBA3941 | reverse complement strand
TGGCAAATTCCATTGATGATAGTGAAAGGGCCAAGACCATGTCCATCCTATATGTTATCCTCTTTGGTATAACAGCCCCCTTTGGGTATATAGGAGGGACACTGTCCTCTATATCAGAAGAGCTTCCTTTTGTTCTCATGACCATATTATTTGTTGTTTGCCTGTTCCTGGTGGTGGTTTTGGACAGGCTGGATAGATCCAAGGTGGTATCAACGGATAATACAGTCCAGTTGTAATAATGGAATAATACTAACTGGGAATAATCAGCGGAGTGATCTATTTGCCATTGTGGGAATATGATATTTTTATAATTTGATGACAAACGAAACGTCCCCTTGACATATGGGAGGTGAAACAATGGGAAAGTATCAAGCCAGATATTTAAAGCTAGCTGAGAATGGTGAGATTGAACATCGGGTCACCCTTCTTAAGGAAAAACTAAAGAGCTGCACTGTCTGCCCCCACCACTGCCAGGTCAACCGCTTGGAAAATAAACGGGGTTTTTGCCAGGCGGGGACTAAAATGGTTATCAGCGCCTATGGACCTCACTTTGGTGAAGAAGGCATACTTGTTGGAGAGGGAGGTTCGGGAACCATCTTCTTCAGCCACTGTACCTTACGCTGTGTCTTTTGCCAGAACTATGAGATCAGCCATAAAGGTGAGGGATACAAGGTATCCCCTCAAGAACTTGCTAGAATTATGCTGGCCCTCCAAAGAAGGGGATGTCATAATATAAATCTGGTTTCACCCTCCCATTTTGTCCCTCAAATTGTTGAAGCCCTTAGCCTGGCTATAAAGGACGGACTAACCTTGCCCTTGGTCTATAACACCGGAGGGTACGATGACATCGAAACCTTAAAGCTATTGGATGGGATTATTGATATCTATATGCCGGATATCAAGTTCGGCAATAATGAAAAGGCCAAAAAATATACTAAAGTTACAGATTATTTTGATATAGCAACTGCAGCGGTAAAGGAAATGTATCGCCAGGTTGGAAACCTAAAGCTGGATGATAGGGGTATTGCCTGTTCCGGTCTTTTAATAAGACATCTGGTGATGCCAGATAATCTTGCTGACACCGAGAAAGTTTTGGATTTTATTGCCGCGGAACTTTCCAAAGATACAGCTGTAAATATAATGAACCAATATTATCCGGCACACCAGGCTTATCTATATCCAGAACTTGGCAGAAGGATAAGCAGGCAGGAATACTATAATGCTATTGAATATGCAGAGAAACTAGGGCTGACTAATACTCGGCTTTAGTAACGGATTCACTAATCGAATTTTCTATTTAATAGAATTAATAGTCATACTGTTTTTGATGACTACCTCTAATCGCTGAAAAGATCATCCAAGGAGGCAGTCGATGGAACAGTTAAATTTTTCTTATCATTTTATCAGGCCTTTATTATTGGCTCTCAAATTCCATTTTTGAATTTACTTATACATTCTTGTAGAATCCCTAACATTTCTACCAACTCTAATTGACTCATACCATCTGTTTTCGTAATTCAATTAAATTTTTCAAATAAGTATCCCCTCAACATATATGGTACCAACTGCAGATATTTAAGATAATGACCATTATGGCGTGGATAATCAATTTGAGATTTACCATTTACCGATATAATGCATATACCCATGAATAACAACTAAATGATTGATTCAACAGGTATCTGAACTTAGTGACTTATTTGTTCCTTGATGGAATATTAGTGTTGTTGTCTGTTTGTGTAAAAGTTCTATACACATGATATTTCATCAGAATAAGTTCAACGACATTATCATAGAATGATAATACCCTTTTAGCCCCCTAACTACTTTAGACAATTGCACTATGCAATGATATACTAAAATCGATGGGGGGAATGACAATTGCAGAAGAAAAGATACGATGCAGCATTTAAAGAAAAACTAGTTAAAGAGGCCATAGAAACAGGCAATGCTACTGTAGTTGCTCGCAAATATAATATTAATCCTGGCGTTGTAAGCCGATGGGTTAGGGACAGCAAGAATCAGCCATACAAAGAAGTACAAAAAAAAGCACTGATCCCATACCAAAGCCTATCGCAAGAGCCATTAGACCTTGATTCTGCACTTAAACAGATTCATCAGCTAAAGGCGATTGTAGGTAAAAAGGAGCTGGAAATAGAGATCCTATCCGACCTATTAAAAAAAACGAATGCACTTTGACCCATAAAGTAGAAACGGCACAAGACTATATAGACACTGGCTTCAATGCCTCAGAGGTATTCACAATACTTGACCTTAATCCATCAACCTACTATTATCGGGTAGCCAATAAAGGGCTAGATAGGGCGTATGGAGGCGGTAGGCCTATCCCGGGCTATTCCCTGACTACTAAGGGTGAAAAGGTATTCGATGGCCAAATAGAGGAATATATCATGGAGCTCATTGAAGGCGAAGCTTTTGGCTATGGCTATTATAAAATTCACATTATCCTAGAGCGTAAATACAATTTAATTATCAACCACAAGAAAGTTTACAGGCTTTGCAGCAAGCTAGGGATCTTAAAGCCTCAAAGGCAGATAAAGGTCAAGTATCCAAGGTGTATTGCCCGTAATCGGAAGATTATAGCCCCTAACCAGCTCTGGGAGGTAGATATCAAGTATGGATATATATCCGGCGAAGACAGATTCTTTTATATCCTTTCTTTTATAGATGTTCTAGATCGCAATATTATCGATTATCATATTGGTCTTCGTTGTACCGGGCAAGATGCCGTATTCACATTGGAAAACGCTTTAAAACGCCGGAATATCGATCCAAAGGAAACTAATTTGGTAGTGCGCTCTGATAATGGTCCCCAATTTGTAAGCCATGTATTTGAAGAGGCCTTAAGTGAACTTGGGATCGGGCACGAAAGGATTCCTGTAAATACACCCAATAAAAATGCTCATATAGAAGCGTTTCATCGGATATTGGAGGATGATTGTCTATCCAGCAATGAGTTTGAAACCTACGCCCATGCATACATGGCTATCGTTGGATATATGGACTATTACTGCAATATAAGGATCCATTCTTCGATAAAGTACTTGCCACCGGCGGAATACTATCTAGCCGTGTTAGCAGGACAAATTCAGCCATCTGTGGTCAGGGTATAGGACTATGATTACCCAAAGAGTAAGGATAAATTTTTAAGTACTGTTTACTATGAGTGGCGGGTTGTGATAGCCTGGTATGGCGCCAGCCGCAAATCCCATAGCCGCACCCTTAAGGATTACCCACGGGGATTTCTGCGGATGGCCCATCGGCTGGTTAATCACATCCCGAGAGGCTCGTTGTCAATAGGGATTCTTGAAAAATTATCCGTGGGTGTGCACACTTGTGAACCTTGGCAACGGAATATTAAGCAATCCTATGATAGCAAGAGAATCTAAGAGTTTTTCTCTAAAATAAGGGGGTTAATCCGCCATGAAGAATTTCTGCTAAAACTACTAAAAGAACTCCATAAGGATCGTGAGGAAAAAAGACGGATCAGAAACCTGAACCAATGTCGGATTCCACGTGCTAAAGTCACTGCAAGGGTATGATTTTTCACATATCAGATTTCCACAAACCCTACAGCTTCACGATATTGAATCCTTATCCTTTCTTGAAGCAATTGTGTGTTATTGGTTTCCATAATTCTCATTTTAGTACTGCCAAATACATCAGGAATATACCAGGTCGGCCTTGATATTTATTTTTTTATATCCGATTGCAAAAGAAACATCTCCTTGTCATCAAACGAAATGTGACAAACGAAACGTCCCCTTGTCATGTTTAGTCTTTATTTAACTCATCAACTATTTTACTGAGAATTGTATTCAGTTCTTCACTGACCTCTAATAAGGTGTCCCTGTCCTTATTTTCTACACTATCTGCTATACTTTTTACACGTTCTTCAAATATTTCTACTAGTTTCTCTATCTTATCCATCCTAAACACTCCGTATTACTTAAACATCTTATAAACTAACTCAATACATCTGGTAAGCATCATACCGTATGAAGCTTTTGTCAGGCTAAATATAAAACATTATAGTGTATACACATATATCTACCTTTATTCAGCGTAAGTAGCCCTGGATTTTATATTCTCAATATGTGCCTGCTTAACCGCTTCGTCAGCATTGGCGTACTTCTGCAATGATAGATATAGCTGGTTAACTTCATCAGGTGTGAGTAGCTTGGGTGAGTCATCAATATCCTGCTTTATGGTCTTGATCAATTGGTCTCTTTTAATAACTTTAACATTGGGGGAGGTAACATTTATTTTCTTCAGAGTGCATCTCTGGCTGAATATAATATAGGACTTGTACAAATTATCATTATCTGAATTTATGACTGTCTTAAGTGCATTGATATGAGCTTTATTTTGCCAGATAGGATTGTAGAATCGATTTTTTTGTCCGTTATCAAAAGTCTGAGTCCAATTCTTATATTTTTCGTCCCCAAAGATCCATCCGCTGTAATTCTTGGATTCTAATACATATATACCGGTCTGGGATATCATGATAAGATCTATTTCTGTAGTGGTTCCGTCATCTCTTGGTATGTATAGGTTTGTCATAAGCTTATGTTGATCGCCCAGCTTTTCCAGATTTGCAAAAGTTAAAAATTCACCATAATTACCTTTGTCGAATATAGTCTTAAAAAAGCTGTTGCCACTGGCAGCTCTATAATTAGAATCGCTATACTTAAAGTGTAGGGATAATAATTTCAGTCCAACCGCCACTATAAGAATCAATATCAGTATTATCAACATAATATAACTCCTTTACCATAAAAGCAGGTAGACCCTGCCGGTCTGCCTGCTTTGTCGTGTGAATATTTTAACACAAATTGTATAATATTGTCAACAAATAAGTGGTTTTTAGTAGGATAGATAACCCATTATATAGTCATTCCGAATTTACCCGTTGACATCCTCCCCGCCCATATACATACATGAGGATGTCATATCTTAGCAAGAAAATGTGATAAGCATCCGGGATTAATTCGAAATATTCAGACACGCCACTTCAAAAAAAGGGC
>DGDX01000113.1:0-429 GCA_002385665.1 Firmicutes bacterium UBA3941 | reverse complement strand
GACAAACGAAACGTCCCCTTGTCAGTATCTTCCGTAGGTTTTGGCTACTTCAATCATTGTAAAGATGTTTTCATCCGGAGTATCTCTGCCGCATTGGTCACCTGTGGAGAGGATAAATCTTCCTCCCTCTGCTGCCTGGTCTATACATCTTTTTGCAGCCTCTGCCACATCAGCCGTTGTTCCCCTGAGCATAACTTCCGTAGTATGGATGTTGCCTTTTAATACCAGGCGATCACCATACAGGCGTTTTATCTCGCCTAGATCACAATCCCCCATCGGAGGTATCTCAAGAGGATCAATTATGGTAAGGTCCGTTTCCTCGGCCATTATTTTAACCAGCTCTTTCTGGGGGCCGCAGGAATGTACGTGAGAAGGTATGCCATACTCTTTGCATAGGGCTGTTATCTCCTTGACAATAGGAAGAGCCAG
>DGDX01000040.1:2506-2834 GCA_002385665.1 Firmicutes bacterium UBA3941 | reverse complement strand
AGATGTGTATAAGAGACAGTGCAAAGGCCGATGAACTTCAAAGCAAAACCGGGATCCCGGTAGTTACTTTAAGTTACGGCCAGGCAGGTATTTTTGAAGAGGACGTATATGCTTCACTGGAACTTATAGGCAGTGTACTGGACAGAAAGGATAGAGCCGGTCAGGTGGTTGATTACATAAAAGGTATTCAAAAAGATCTTAAAGACAGAGTGAAGGATATATCCGATGAGGATAAGCCGACGGTATATGTAGGGGCTTTGGGATTTAAGGGTGGTCATGGCATAGAGAGTACCCGTGGAAATTATCCGCCTTTTATGGCTGTTGATGC
>DGDX01000040.1:0-2282 GCA_002385665.1 Firmicutes bacterium UBA3941 | reverse complement strand
CCTGAAATAATTTTTCTTGATAAAGGGAATTTCCATATTGTAGAGGAGGATTATAAGAAAAACTCCCAATTCTACAATAGTTTACAGGCTGTAAAAAATAGTAAGGTATATGGAATTCTCCCGTATAATCAATATAATACAAATATCGATACCGCTCTTGCCAACTGCTACTGGGTAGGAAAAATACTTTATCCTGACCGTTTTAATGATATTGATCCTGCTGAAAAAGCGGTTGAGATATACGATCAGTTTTTCGGCAGCGGTGGCGGGAAAGTGTTTGACATGCTGCAGCAGGAGTACGGTGCTTTTGAGGAAATTAGTTTTTCAGATTAAAGTAAGGTTGTCAACCGGCCGTCCCGACGATAGAATATATAGCCGAGAGGAGTTGGAGATATTGGAACAGTACGGCCCGTCATACAATGTTAAGGCCTATGACAAATATGTAAAGAGAAAGGTATTTATTATATTCCTGACCATAGCCTTACTGATCTTGTTTTCAGTGTACGCAATAAATGCAGGTTCAGCTAATGTGACTGTGAAAAATATAATCACAGCATTGATGGGCAGTGCTGACGACAGGATCAATATAATAGTCTGGAATATCAGGCTGCCAAGGATCTTAGCCGCTGTTGTGGCAGGTCTGGGGCTTTCCATGGCGGGGTGTGTTATGCAGAGTATACTTAAAAACCCGCTGGCATCGCCCTTTACGCTGGGCATATCCCAAGGCGCGACATTTGGCGCAGCTTTGGCTATAGTTGTATTTGGTGCAGGTGCTTCCACTTCGGATTCCGTGATAATAAACAATCCGTATATAGTAGTTGTCTTTGCATTTTTAGGTTCCATGGCTTCCACTGTAGTGGTTCTCATGCTGGCCAAAAATTTCAGGGCAACTCCCGAGACCCTGGTGTTGTCGGGGGTAGCCTTATCTTCCCTGTTTTCCGCAGTCACCATGATTTTGCAGTATTTTGCCGACGATGTGAGGGTAGCTTCCATAGTATTCTGGACATTTGGTGATATAGGGCGGGCTTCATGGAGCGATTTGGCTTTGATGGGTATCGTTGTGGTAACCTGTGCAGTATACTTCATGATAAACAGGTGGAATTATAACGCTATGGAAAGCGGTGAAGAGTCGGCCAAGGGTTTGGGGGTTGAGGTGGAAAAAGTAAGATTGTTAGGCATGCTTGCCTGTTCCTTTGTAGCGGCAGTCATCACCTCATTTGTAGGTATTATCGGTTTTATAGGGCTTATAGGGCCGCATATTATGAGAAGATTGATTGGATCTGATTACCGGTTTCTTATACCGGCATCCGGGCTATTGGGTGCATTGGTGCTGCTGCTTTCGGACACGTTTGCCAGAACTATTATCTCGCCGGTGATATTGCCTGTGGGAGCTGTCACATCCTTTCTGGGGGCGCCTCTCTTTCTGTATCTGCTTGCAAGGAGGTATGCCCGATGACCTTAAATGTTCACGGTATAGAGTTTAAATATACCAGCCTTCCCACCCTCAAAGACGTGAGCTTTGGCCTCAACGGAGGAGAATTTATGGCGATTCTGGGCAATAACGGTGCCGGCAAGTCAACCCTGCTTAAATGTATAAACAGGATATTAAAACCCCGTAAAGGTGTCGTATATTTAGGAGAGGATCGGGTTTCGGCTCTGACCCGGGTGCAGGTGGCACAGAGAATAGGGTATGTTGCCCAAAGGAACGAAGCGGGACGGTTTACCGTATTTGATGCTGTGCTGCTTGGCAGAAAACCTTATATTAAATGGGATGTGGGACAGGAAGATATAGAAATTGTTGACGATGTTCTAAAAAGAATGGGGCTTAACCATTTGGTATTAAGGTATTTGGATGAGTTGAGCGGTGGTGAACTTCAAAAGGTTGTCATAGCAAGGGCGCTGGTGCAGGAACCGGATGTAATGCTTCTGGACGAGCCTACCAATAACTTGGATCTGAAGAATCAGATAGAGGTTTTAAAAATTGTTAAGGAGACCGTAGCTGACAGGGGGATAGCGGCAGTGGTGGTGATGCATGACATCAATCTGGCCCTAAGGTTTGCAGATAAGTTTTTACTTTTGAAAGACGGAATTGTGCATGGTTGCGGAGGGCTGGAGGTAATTACCGAAGAAAACATTGAAGAGGTATATGGCTTACCTGTCAGGATGGAGAAGATTAATGACTTACCAGTGGTCGTGCCTGTTTAGCAAACATGTATACACTTACAGGATTACAACGCAATCGCAGATTAATGGATCTTGCCAATCGCTGAAGGCCTTTGGAA
>DGDX01000076.1 GCA_002385665.1 Firmicutes bacterium UBA3941 | reverse complement strand
ACACCATTATACAGACTTAATCATTTGGCCTGTTACATTAAATAAAAAGAAAGAGGTTGATGTATGATTTATTTGCAAGCATTTTGGAACTCGGTTTTTGGATCCCTCCCCTCCGTGATTTCGGCCATACTGCTGCTCGTTCTCGCACTCATTGTAGCGGCCATTGCAAAAAGTATTGTTGTTAAAGTTTTGCAAAAGTTGAATGTAGGCAAGTATACTGACAAGATTGGAATTACTGATGAAGCAACTGGAAGTTCAGTTGAATTTTTAGGGAAACTTGTATTTCTAATTGTCTTTCTCTTGTTCCTGCCTGGTGTACTGGATAAGCTGGGCATGCAAAATGTATCCGCACCGATTGCATCTCTGGTATCTCAATTTCTGGACTATATCCCCAATTTAATTGCAGCAGTTGTAATCCTGGTAGCAGGCTTGTTTATTGCAAGGCTGGTTAGACAATTGCTCGTACCGGTACTTAAGAAACTAAAGGTTGACAAGGTTCAGGAAAAGGCAGGCATTGCTACTGGAGAGGAAACTTCTATCTCCTCTGTACTCTCCTATATTGTATATGTATTGATCTTAATTCCAGTTGTTATTGCAGCACTACAGGTTCTGAATATCACAGCAATTTCGGCACCTGCAATATCTATGCTGGAAAAGATGATTTCCTATCTACCCAATATTTTATATGCTATTGCCATTGTCATTATTGGAGCATTAATTGCAAGGATAGCAGGAAAGCTGCTGTCCGACATTCTTTCCGGAGTAGGAACAGATAACCTGTTTCAGAAAGCAGTTCCGGTTGAAAAATCCAGGCTGCAGGGTTTTTCAGTTTCCAAAGCAATAGGAGAAATTGTAAAGTATATTCTCATACTGCTATTTGTTGTAGAAGCCGTTAATGTACTAAATCTGGAAGTATTAAGGTTTGTAGGGGAAGCAATAATAGCCTATCTGCCACTAGCTATCAGCGCCATTATAATTATGGGTGTTGCTCTGTTTGCTGCTTCCTGGGTAGAAAGCCTGATACTCAAGCGGTTTTCCGGTTCAAAGTTATTGGCATGGGCTGCAAAAGCTGCTATTATTGTACTGGCTGCGTTTATGACATTAAACCAGCTTGGAATAGCTACCTCAATTGTTAACTCAGCCTTTATTATTGTCCTGGGTGCTATTGCCGTTGCCTTTGCTATTGCATTTGGAATAGGCGGCCGAGAATTTGCAGGCAATGTTCTGCAGAACCTGGAAAATAAATCAAATGAAAGCGATGATGCCGAGGTATAGTTAAAAAAGAGAAAAACAGGAATTCATCATGTCATAAAAAATTCCTGTTTTTCTTCTATTTTTTTGCCTTATTTTGCTTGTTAGTTCTAGTTTCTTTTCTTATTTGCTTTTAACTTTCTAAAGCTAAGCTGTTTTCAGAAACTAGGTTGGCATTTAGAACTCTCTAATTAATCAAGATTCTAAACTTAATACTTTTGCCTAATTTGTCTAAGCACGCGCTCCATATGTATCATTCATGTCCACGCTTTTAATTTCAATTCCTAGAGCTTTTGCTACTCCCTCACCATAAGCCGGATCAGCCAGATAACAATGACGAATATGACGCTTTTGCACCAGCTCTGTTGTGCCCTGCATATTTCGGGCGGTATTTTCGAATAACCTTTGCTGTTCTTCTTTTGTCATAAGCCGGAATAGTTTTCCTGGCTGCTCATAATAGTTGTCGTCATCCTCCCGGAAGTCATAGTTGTCTGCTGGTCCATCACCATCATAAGGGGGCTCCGCCAGTTCATTCTGATCCTTCCACATACCATATGAGTTGGGATTATAGTGCAGGAAGCTGCCATAGTTGCCATCCACCCGCATAGCACCATCACGATGGAAGTGATTGGTTTCTACCTTCGGACGGTTAACCGGTATCTGGTGATGATTAACTCCCAGACGATAACGCTGAGCATCACCATAGGCAAATAAGCGACCCTGCAGCATGCGATCCGGTGAATAGCCGATGCCTGGCACCACGTCGGCAGGATTGAAGGCTGCCTGCTCAACATCGGCAAAATAGTTTTCCGGATTTCTGTTCAGCTCAAAGTAACCAACTTCAATGAGTGGAAAATCTTTCTTGTACCAAACCTTAGTCAGATCAAAGGGATTGTAGGGATGGTTTCTTGCCTGTTCCTCGGTCATAACCTGGATGTACATAGTCCATCTTGGATAATCGCCCCGTTCAATAGCTTCGTAAAGATCCCGCTGATGGGATTCACGATCATAAGCAACAATCTCTGCAGCCTCTTGGTCTGTAAGATTTTCAATGCCCTGCTGGGATACAAAGTGGAACTTTACCCATACCCTTTCATTATCCTTGTTAATCAATGAGAAGGTGTGTGAGCCAAAGCCATGCATATGACGATAGCTCTTTGGAATGCCTCTGTCACTCATTGTTATGGTTACCTGATGCAGGGCTTCCGGTATCATGCTCCAGAAATCCCAGTTATTCTGAGGGGAGCGCATATTGGTGCGGGGATCTCGTTTAACAGCATGGTTAAGGTCGGGAAAGAGCATGGGGTCTCTGAAGAAGAAGACAGGTGTGTTGTTTCCAACAAGATCCCAGTTTCCTTCATTGGTGTAGAATTTTATTGCAAAACCTCGAATATCCCTTTCTGCATCTGCTGCACCTCTCTCACCAGCTACTGTTGAGAAACGTACAAATAAATCTGTTTGCTTTCCGATTTCAGAGAATAGATCTGCTTTGGTGTACTTAGTAATATCATGGGTAACGGTAAAGGTTCCAAAGGCTCCGGAGCCTTTTGCGTGCATTCGCCTCTCTGGTATCACTTCGCGGTTGAAATGGCTCATCTTTTCAAGATACCAGGTATCATCCAGCATTGCTCCGCCTCGTTTTCCAGCGGTCTTGATGTTTTCATTGTGTGCAATAGGGCGGCCGTTTACTGCAGTTAGTGGTTTTTTTGGATTAGTGTTTCGCCCATCGTTGGGTTGATTTTTGTTATGCATTTAATTCCCCCTGAATATATTTTATTAATGTTTACCTATTTTTACTATAGATAAACCTGTTACCATATACATACCCAAATACAGATATTTAACACAAATAATGCAAATATTTGAATTTCAGTTTACTTCCTGTCTAATGCTTTCTTTCTCCTGTTGTAAAACATACCCAAAGTTCCTAATACTAACAACAACATACCTGGTATATAGAATCTCAGGCTGGACACCATTCCTGTTTTCGGCAAGCTGTCTCCATCTTCCTCGCTTCCACCGCTTCCGCTTCCTCCCGGCACCTTGTTGTCTAGCTCTATGTCATAGGTGTTGATTACTGTCAGACCATCTTCGGACAAGGTCTTCCAATAGGCTCTCGGTACAACTGCCTCATCGATGGTATATACATACTTAACCCCATCCATGTCCGTTAAGTCCAGGTCAGTCCAGGTATAGCTAGTTGCTCCATCTTTCAAAGGAACGGGATCACCATAGGCTTCCCCATTTCTGAATAGCTGCAGTTCAATATCGGGTTTTTCCAGAGGAGCACCAATCCATACTTTATTGCCTGTTATCTCAATCTTTGGTGAAACATAAGTATTGGTTACGGTGAGGCCATGCTCCGAAAGGGTCTTTACATAATTTTCGGGAGTTTCAACTTCATCTACAGTGTATATATATTCTTTTCCATTAATGTCGGTTGCCTCCAAACCGACCCAGGTATAGGTCCATGGAGTTTCTTCCGTACCATCTAATGTTACCGGCTCACCAAAAGTTTCCCCATCCTTATATAGCTGAAGCTCTATTGCGGGCTTATCCTTAGGTCCGCCTTCCCAAACCTTGGTACCTGTTACTGAAATCTCGGGGATGACATATCGATTTGTTACAGTGAGGCCATCCTCTGATTTTGCGTAGCTTTCCGGAACAAAGTCATTACCTTCTGCATCTACTTCTTTTACGCTAAAGTTATATTCATTGCCATACTTGTCGGTCCTAGTTAGTCCAGTCCAAACTACTTCTGTGACTCCGCATGGTAATTCTTTGATTTCTGCTTCTGGTACTTCTTCCAGTTCTGCTCCAAATACTTCCCCTATTTCTGCTGTTTCACCTTCTGCTTCTATATGTCGATACAGCTTAAACCAGGTAGTCGGCCTTTCTGATGGACCATTTTCCCAAACCTTTATTGCTTTTGCACTGGCATCTGTTGGACTGACGTAATAATTGGTTACATCCATACCGTTTTCTGCTTTTACATAGTTGGTTGGTGCAAAATCATTCCCGTCTTGGTCTACCTCTTTTACCAGGAAGTTATATGGTTTACCGCTTATATCCGTCTCTTCAAGCCCGGTCCATACGACTTTTGTTACACCATCTGCCAATTCTTTGATTTCTGCTCCCGGTACTTCTTCCGGTTCTGCTTCTCCGCCATCTGCAGCGACAATATATCGATACAGTTTGAACCAAATAGTCGGCTTTTCTGATGGCCCGTCTGCCCATTTTTTTGTTGCAGCTGCACTTCCCTTTGTTGGAATAACATAGGTGTTTGTGACTTTCAGGCCGTCTTCCTCTTTTACATAGTTTGAGGGTACAAAATCATTTCCTTCTTCATCTACTTCTTTTACTGAATAGATATGCTCCTTCCCATCTATATCAGTTTTGTCAAGATCCTCCCAAGTATAAACCCATTGACTTGGATCGTCTGAACTTTTATTGTCTTTGCTTAATTGCACTGGGTCACCATAAGCTGCGCCATTTTGATAAAGCTGGAGGTATATCGAATCCGGTCTGTTCAATTCTCCGTTAATCCACTTTTTCGTGCCCGTTACATCCATCTTTATCTTGGTGTTTTCAATTTCCAGCTCGATACTTTTATTATCACGATCTACTATAATTTCCATGGGCTCACCATCTGTGAGAACATATCCTTCTGGTGCTTCCATTTCTCTCAAATAGTAGGTTCTAAATGGCAGGTTTCCATATTGGAGCATTCCTTTTTCAGTTGTTTGTGCCGCTCCGTTAACAATACGCTTTTCTCCATTTAGTATATAATAGAGCTCGAACTGTGCAGGATTATTTTCAATCGTCTCTTCAGTTTCTTTATCAACCTTTATGATCTGAATTTGTCCTCTGTCTTCCCTCCCTGAGCCGGTTCCCCAAGATGATTGCCTGGCAGTAAAAATCTTGTTGCTTGAATTGCCTGCCTTTTCTTCGAAGCCTGCCAGTGCTGCTGTATTCGTGATTTTAACTCCTGATTCAGCTACTATTACACTTGTATAAGTTACAATGTAGATTTCGTCTATATCACCTAACTTCAGCTCTAAATGAGTATAACCTTCATCGTCGATATTGACAGATAATAACTTGCCCTCTCCATCAGCATCTAAAGTTATCGGCACATTGGCGTTTTTCACCCATTCATCATAGGTCTCTAAATCCAGTCTTTGCACGCTATCGAAGTAAGCTTTTGCTCTTTGTATCATATGCTGCTGGTTTGCGAATCCATTTATAAAAGCAATACGCCTGTGACCCAATTCATATAGATGATCCATAATCTCATTGATGGCGTCATAGTTATTGAATAAAATTTGGTTTGTAGATTGAATATTGGTCTGGTTACCAAGGAGGACAAATGGCATTTTTGATTCTATCAACCTTAAGATATTAGCATCGCCAATTTCAAACGTAGATAAAATTATAATACCATCTACCCGCTTGTTATTCACATATTCATTAAAAAACCTACTGATCTCAAGTTTATCTTCCAAATAATCCATGGCTAACTGTAGGGAATAATTGGTAGGCTTAATATAATCATATACCGTCTGTATAATCGGTAATTCATAAAGCCATGTTGATTCCAATATAGGCTTTTCCTGAAGTATATAGAGAAGTAAATTGTTTGAAACCCCTTTAGCCAGATTCTGAGCCATCAGGTTGGGTATATAACCAAGCTTATCAATAGCTTTCTGTATTTTAATTGCATTTTTTTTGCTTACCGAGGGATGTTTATTAATATATCTGGAAACAGTACCTACAGAAACATTTGCAAGCATTGCAACATCTTTTAGTTTTACATTTGGCCTACGAATTCTAATCACCGCTCACATTCAAATTAAGTTCATTTTCTGTGTGAAATTTACACAATAACAATACTTGAGTTTCCGCAGAATGC
>DGDX01000093.1:31164-42130 GCA_002385665.1 Firmicutes bacterium UBA3941 | reverse complement strand
TAACATCGACCAGTTTAGGATATATGTATATATCTTCTTCATTGAAACTATTTTCAACTAAAGCCAATTCCATAACTTCAAAGGACTGAAGTATTATGCCTAAAATATTCGAGGCATCACCATGCTGCCCCCTAAATCCAACGTCCACCCCTATTATGATGTCCGCTCCCATCTCCCTAACTACCCTAGTAGGTAAGCGCTCTAGTAACCCTCCATCTACCAGAACCTGATCTCCTTCAAAAACCGGTACAAAGATGCCAGGGATTGAGATACTAGCCCTGACAGCCTTATAGACCAGCCCTTCATTTATTATCACACTTTGATTGCTCTTTAAGTCTACAGCAGTAATACTTAAGGGGATATCAAGCTGATCAAAGGTCTTTCCTTTGGTGAGGAGCCTGATAAGCTCTTCTATTCTCTCTCCTCTAATAAAACCCAATCTCGGTATACCTACATCATAATACGGCTTTAAATCCAAATTTTTCGATATACCCTCCAGCATCTTCGGAGTAATTCCAGCGGCGTAAAGAGCTCCAACTATAGCCCCGATACTGCTTCCGGCTATTAAATCCGGGACGATACCGTGTCCCTCCAAAACTTGCAAAACACCAATATGGGCTAAGCCCCTGGAAGCACCTGCACCTAAAGCTAAACCAACTTTTGGGCGATCCCTCATAATTAGTCCCCTTCCCAAATATAATAAATTAGTATTAAGCGTTACCGCTTAAGAGCTAGGTAATTGGTGTCTTAAGAGCGTGAAACTATTACACCGATATCCAAATCCACAATTAGCAAATTCCATTAACGCACTTACTAATATATAAGGGGGATAATACAATTTGTCTTCTAAAACTGACTCATTGCAGAGGTTTATGATCGTCCTTGTAGCCCTAATCTTTATTATACTGATCGTCACCTATCCTAAACAATCGCTTTCCGCTTCCTTAAAAGGTCTTGATACGTGGTTGAATATAGTTTTGCCGGCCTTGCTGCCCTTTTTTATAGCCTCAGAAATCATGATAGAATTGGGGTTTGTCGATTTCCTTTCTGTGCTTTTAAGCCCAATAATCAGACCACTTTTCAATTGCCCAGGTCACAGTTCCTTTGTATGGATAATGAGCGTTACCTCTGGATATCCCACCGGGCCTAAACTTATAGCTTCTTTGTATAATGAGGGATCTATTACAAAGGTTGAGGGCCAAAGAATGTTGGCCTTTTGCAATAATTCCGGCCCTTTATTTATGATTGGGACGGTTGGGATTGGTATTTTGGGCAATCCGAAAGCAGGATACATTATTGCAATTAGCCATTTGCTAGGCTCACTTTTACTTGGCATCATATTCCGTTTTTATGGCAAAAAAAATCCCAGACGTAAATTACAAGTACCAAATCCAAACATAGGCTCCGCCTTTAAGGAACTCATTAAAGGTGGCGCTAAAAATGACAAATCCCTTGGAAAAATATTAGGACAATCGGTCCGCAATTCCATGGAAGCACAGTTGATTATAGGTGGATTCATAATTTTGTTTTCGGTAATTATAAATCTGTTACTTCAAAATAGGATAACATCGGGGCCAGATAACATATCAAGCAGTTGGGTTTCCTTAGGTACCGGATTATCCCAAATAATAAACCCCATTATTGCGGGCGCCATGGAGATCACTACCGGTTGTCAGCTATTAGGGGAGGCTACCCTCCCCTTTAATTACAAATTAGTAGCCATCTCACTAATTATAGGCTGGGGTGGCTTATCCATCCATAGCCAGGCTATCAGTTTCTTGGCAAACACCGATCTTTCTACGGGGGTGTACTTTTTATCTAAGCTACTTCATGGTGTTTTCTCAGCTATTATTACATACGTCTTACTCTGGTTTCATGAAGTTGAATCGGTTGCTGCCTTCGGTAATCTTGAACATTTTATAAATCCGACTATAGGTAGTACCCTTATTGCAACTGGATATCTATTAGCATCAGTCGTATTTATATTTATAGCCCTATATCTTATTGTGATTCTCCTTAAATCGGTTAAAATTTGGGACTATTGAGGTTTCTCAATCGTCAGGTGCCCTTATTTCATATCGCTTAATTCCTGGCGATTTCTTTTGAGAATTTCCAATTGCTCAATTAAATAGTTCTCTACCTTTTCAAGCAGGTTGTCTGCATATTCCCTAGTCCCTAAACGTATTTCCTTAGCATTGTTCTGGCAGCTTTCCATGATCTCTCGTGCCTGCTGATAAGCCCTTTGAGTGATCTCGTTTTCTTCGATTAAGGATTCTATCTGTGCTTCAGCATCCCTTATAATCGCTTCTGATTCTTTCTGCGCTTCTACCAGAATCCTTTGTCTCTCCATTTTTATCCATTCAGCCTGTTTTATCTCCTCTGGCATATTCAGTCTAATATCCCTTATTATTTCCAGGCACTTTCCTTTATTTACTAACGCCCTATTGCCGATAGGTAAGTTCGTTCCCCTTTCCAATTCATCCTCTAATACATCCAACAAACTAAGGATATTCAAGGATAATCCCCCCATCATCTTATTGTTTTTAATTTCCGATAAATATCAGGTATAATGTTCTCTGGTACTAGACCTGCTATACATCCGCCTAGACTGGCAACCTCTTTTATCATGCTGGAACTTAAAAATGAATATTTATAACTGGTCATCATAAAGATCGTTTCAACTTTGGGATCCAGTTTTCTGTTCATAAGTGCCATCTGAAATTCATATTCAAAGTCAGATATAGCTCGTAATCCTTTGATAATTACTTGTGCATTTTTGCTATGTATATAATCCATAAGCAAACCCTCAAAACTGTCAACCTCAACATTGGGCATGTCCTGAAGTGACCTTTGGATCAACTCCGTCCTTTCCTCCGCTGTAAATAAGGGTTTTTTGCTATAATTCTTGGCAACTGCCACTATTACTTTGTCAAACATCTTTGCTGAACGTTTAATGATATCCATATGCCCTTCAGTGACTGGATCGAAACTGCCGGGGTATACGCCTATTTTCACGTTGCTTCATCCTTTCCTATAAAAGCTAACTCCGGTCCCGCCATATTTTCTCCTGTCATAACAATGAAAATTGGCTACCCTATCAGGCAATGGGGACTTTGTATCATGTTCAAAAATAATAATACCATGTTCATGTAAAATCCCAAAATCGTTTATAGAAGATAATAAGGCATCCCCGTACTCGTAATTATACGGTGGATCTATAAAGATTATATCAAAGAGAATATCACGTTTGGCTATCCTAGTCAATGATGCTAAAACATCACCCCTATATATCTCAGATTGCTCTTGGTAACCCAAATTCTCACAATTCTTTTTTATAGTTTTCACTGCGATTATGTCCCTATCGATAAAAATCGCCTTTTTTGCACCTCTACTGAGAGATTCAAAACCCAAATTCCCTGTTCCGGCAAAAAGGTCCAATACTACACTGTCCAATATCCTGTCCTGTATGATATTGAATATTGATTCCTTCACTTTATCTGAAGTAGGCCTTGTGTTTCTTCCTTTTATAGTCTGTAATGGCATGCCCTTAGATCGTCCGGCTATTATGCGCAAAGGGTTTCCTCCTAATCTTTTAGGTGCATATCATTTTAATACAAGATTTTATTGAAAACTTTGAGATTGGTGTATTTAATATTCTGATATCCCCAAAGCTAGTTCCTATTTTATCATAGATAAAAATAGGTAACAAGTATAATAGAAAATGTGATTTATCCTAATTAGTCCATAATTAAAAGGAACGGATAACTTACCCGTTCCTTTTAATTATTATCATTATTTGTTATTGGCCGCTCATCTGCTGCTGAGCCATCGCAACCAATCTCCTTGTCATCTGTCCGCCTATATGGCCTGCTTGCTTTGCAGTTAAATCCCCATTATACCCTGGTTTCAAATTAATACCTATTTCATTGGCAATCTCAAATTTCATGTTGTTAAGGGCATCTCTAGCTGCTGGAACAACTTTCTGATTACTAGTAGGCAATATCTTCACCTCCTGTTGTCGAATGTAGTATTAATTTGTCCAATAATATGTTTTTTACACTGGTAAATAAAGTTTTTTTCACGCCATGATAAAGTCTTGGGAAGAAAAAAATCAATTTAACACAACTTCTCTCATACTCCGGTTAAATTTGTTATAAGCCCTCTGTAATATAGTACTTTTGTATTCAGAATCCTCCAATGCCATTATTTTTTCTACCGCATCTTTTGTTTCATTAAGAATATCTACATCCCTAATGAGATCTGCTATTTTAAGTTGAGGCAGCCCGTGTTGCTTTACCCCAAGAAACTCCCCGGGTCCCCTAAGCTCCAGATCTTTTTGCGATATCTCAAAACCATCATTGGTTTTAACCATTATGTTCATTCTTTCCCTTGCATTTTCAGTGCTTATGTCAGCTATGAGTATACAATAACCCTGATCTTTACTTCGTCCAACCCTGCCCCTCAATTGATGGAGCGCTGCCAATCCAAATCTATCAGCGTTTTCGATAACAACTAAATTAGCATTCGCCACATTTACTCCTACCTCAATTACAGTAGTGGATATTAGTACGTCAATATCCCCATCTTGAAAAGTCTTCATTACTTCTTCCTTTTCATCTGCTTTCATTCTACCGTGTATTAAGCCAAGTCTAAGATTGGAAAGGGACTCTGTTCTTAGTGTGTTAAACATCTTAATTGCCGATTCGGCGTCTATATCTTGGGATTCCTCTACCAATGGACATACGAGATATGCTTGATATCCCAACTCTACCTGCCTTCGTATGAAAGCATATACACGTTCCCTCATGGAAGATGGAACATGATAGGTCTTGACCGGTTTTCTCCCCGGAGGTAATTCATCTATTATAGAGATATCCAAATCCCCATAGAGTGTCAAGGCCATGGTCCTTGGTATAGGAGTCGCTGACATTACTAGGATGTGTGGGGTTTTATTGCCCTTTTGGATAATGGTGGCCCTCTGTCTCACACCGAACCTATGCTGTTCATCAGTGACAACCAGACCAAGTCTATGAAATTCTACATCATCCTGTAAAATTGCATGGGTTGCTACAACTATATGAATTTCACCAGTGGATAGAAGCTCTTTTATCCTTTCTTTTTCACTGTTTGGTATACCCCCGGTCAATAAAGCAAGCCTAATCTCAATTCCCAAAAAGAGTTGTTCCAAGGTTTCCAAGTGCTGTCTTGCCAGGATTTCCGTAGGGGCCATTAAAACCCCTTGGTATCCGCCTAGAACTGCCGCATATAAGGCAATGGCTGCGATAACTGTTTTCCCGGAACCAACATCCCCATATACAAGACGATTCATAGGTACATTGCTATTTAAATCCCGGAAGATTTCCTCCACCACTCTTACCTGGGCTCCGGTCAACGGATAACCCAGTTTCCTAATAAAATCGGCCATATCCTCATTGTTCCATCTGATTAACAAACCGTTTTTAGCCTTTGATCGTTTTTCTCGTTGTCCATGGAGGGCTAATTGCATTAAGAACAGTTCATCGAATATCAAACGCCTCTTAGCTTCCTCCAGGGTATCCTGATTCAGGGGATAGTGTATAGTTTTGAGGGCATAAGTTTTGCCTACTAAACCATATTCCCTTATTATAATTTCAGGCACATCCTCTTCTATATCTTCTTCAATCCTCTCAAGGATATTCTGAGTAAGATTTCTCAAATCCTTTTGAGTTAATCCATCTACCAAGGGATAAATCGGTTCTATCCGTCCCCCATCGTGGAAACCAGGTCTATATTCCTCTACTATTGGGTTTTGAATCTGGATCTTACCATATGCCCTTATTGCCTTTCCATATATATAGTATGGGACATTCTTGTTGTATTGTCTTGCCCTGTAGGGCTGATTAAACCATATGCAGGTCACCTGTCCTGTTCCATCTGTAGCCGTCCATTCCAAGATGGATAAACCCCTGTGTTTCCTGGCGAGCTTAGGATTGCCCTCAAATTTTCCGCATATGGATACCATTTCTCCACTTTTAATTGAGTTAATGCTGCTTATCTTCGGGTGTATCTCATAATCCCTGGGAAAATAATACAGAACATCCTCTAAGGTGTTGATATCCAGCCTTGCCAACAGTTTAGTCTTTTTAGGTCCGATTCCCTTTACTGTATTAACCGATTGCTCTAATAGACCCATACTATTTCACCCACAATACATGTTTATATATTAAAGAAAAGGCTGGGTTATAGTTCCCCAGCCTACAATTACATTGTCCTCACAGACAATCCACAATAAATGATACAGCATATCATTCAACAGATATAATATAATAATATAATGGCTGACCTCCTGGATGCATCTCAATGTCCAAATCAGGATATTTTCCCTCTAAAAAGGAAACTATTTGCCCAGCCTTTTCCTCATCAATCTCCTGGCCATACAGTAAGGTAACAATCTCGCTGTCATCATCCAACATCTTTTCTAACAACGATATGGTTATCTCTTTTATATCCTTACCGGCTGTAACAATCTTTCCGTCAGCGAGGCCTATTATATCATCTTTTTTGATGGTTATACCATTATATTCCGAATCCCTGACAGCATAGGTCACCTGACCGGTACTTACACTTTCCATAGCTTCGGTCATATTGGTAATATTTGTATCTATATCGGAGTCTGGATTGAAGGCCAATATGGCGGCCAAGCCCTGGGGAATCGATTTACTGGGTATTACAATAATGTTACTATCACTAATTTCTTGAGCCTGCTTCGCTGACAAAATAATATTGCTATTGTTAGGTAGAACAAAAACGTTTTTAGCGTTGGTCTGTTCCACTGCTTTGGAGATATCTTCAATACTGGGGTTCATTGTCTGTCCCCCTTCGATAACATAGTCAACAGCAAGATCCTTAAAAATGGAACTTATTCCATCCCCCATGGCTACTGCAACAACACCATATTCCTTTTGTTTTTTCTCTATGATGACATGACGATGTTGCTCTTTCATATTGTCAATTTTAATACCCGATAATTCACCAAATCTCAATGCTAACTGAAGAGCCTTTCCAGGCATATTGGTATGTACATGAACCTTAATAAGATCCAGATCCCCTACCACTACGATGGAGTCTCCCAGATTGGAGAGCCTGCCCTTTAGTTTGTCTATATCATCCTCAGTTACATGAGAGAATAAGTTTTTTATAAAAAATTCAGTACAATATGCAAACCGTATATCTGCCCCTATCTCTATTTCAGGACTTGTATCTGTAATTTTCTCCTCTGAAATAGGTATTAATCCCATATCCAAGGTACCATCAAGAGCCTGAGCTGCACCCATTAGGATATACAAAACCCCCATACCTCCGGCATCTACCACTCCTGCCTCCTTAAGGGGGGGTAACATATCCGGAGTCTTATCAAGAGTATCTTTTGCGACTTTAATCACTTCGCTGCTAAAAGATTTAAAATCTTGATGTTTTTTACTAAGTTTTATTGCTTCTTCACCGGTTACCCGGGCGACAGTCAGCATAGTACCTTCGGTCGGCTTCATTACTGCTTTATAAGCAGTTTTTGCACCCTCTTGTAAGGCTATTGCACACTCTCGGGTAGACATCTTTTCTTTGTCTTGTAATGCCCTGGAAAATCCCCTGAATAACTGGGATAAAATAACACCAGAATTTCCTCTGGCTCCCTTTAAAGAACCTTTAGAAATTGCGTCTGCTACTTGTGCAACTGTATTTGCATTTGTACCTTGCATTTCTTTTATCGCAGCCATCATGGTCAGGGACATATTGGTTCCTGTATCTCCGTCAGGAACAGGAAAAACGTTTAAGGCGTTTAGGGCTTGTTTGTTCTTTTCCAAAAACTGCGCAGCCGCCCAAAACATTTCTCTCAGTTTAATTCCGTCTATATATTCTATATACAATGCTTTACCTCCTTTGGCGACAGAAACTTATACCCTGACACCTTCTACCATTACGTTAATTTTTTTTACATTCATACCTGTTAGGTTTTCAACATTATATTTTACTGTTTCTATTATATTTTTGGCTACCGCAGAAATTGAAATTCCGTATTCTACGATTATAAAAAGGTCTATAATTATATCATTGTCCTGTGTATATACCTTAACACCCTTTGATAGATTCTCCCTGCCCAGAAGTTCAACTATACCGTCTGTAGCCCGCTTTGATGCCATTCCTACAATTCCATAACACTCAATGGCGGATATTCCTGCAAGGGTAGCAATTACCTCATCGGCAATAACCATTTCACCTAAAGGATTGGTTTTTCTAGCACTCACTGACCTTCCTCCTCTCCTTTTCCTGTTGGATACATCCAATCATAAGCATTCTATAACAACCTATCGAGCATTGATAGGTCAAACCAGTCTTAAATGTTATGTTATATTCTATATTATAATCATGTATCCTGCAATATGAAAATCATTTTTGCTGTTTTGAATACACTCTAATAGAAGCAACACCGCTAAAACCGCTTTTTGTAAACTTAATCATTTTGTCGCTATAAAAAGAACCTGGTGTTATAATTCCTTCAATCTCTTGATAATCATGGGGGCCTAGAAGGTTTTGTAGCGAATTCATGACCTCAATTTCTATTTTATTGTTCCCAGTTTTTAAATATTGAGTAATATCCAATTCATATGGCTTCCAACCTAAAATTCCGGCTTCCTTTCCATTTACAAAAATACGAAAGGCAATTCCCCATAACCCATCTAAGGTCAACTGTACGCATTTATCGCTGGATAAATCCTCTTCGATTTTAAAATTCTGATGATAAACCATTTTCCCGGAATAAAATGGATATCCAGTCTGCGTCCAATCCCCTAAGGAGATATTATCTTCTTCCCATATAGCAAACTCACCATTTACTGGCTTAACTTTAAAATCACCTATTATATATATGCTTTCTATACTTGACAATACACCGTATCTATCAGTAGACAGAACGATTTCATTTTCGCCGACTACTATGTAATCCTTTATATCGTATACCTGGAAGGCCCGATCCTTGTAGGTGGAATCGTGGGTTTTTACTATGTTTCCGTTGACGGATACGGTAAATATATCCGATGATTCAGCAGCTAAGCGAATAGCGCCTGTGATTTCCTCCATTAACTTGAAGGTATACCTTGCTTTTAACGAGAAAAACCTATCCCTCTCCTCCTGGGTATAGGTCCAGGGCTGTGGTGCAAATATATTACTCTCATCCAGTCCCAACAGTTTTCTGATGTTATCATGAATTGCCACCACATTATTGGGCTCCGTCCATTGGCCATTATCTATTGAAATACTACACCTATTAATGGTCAAGGCATTATAATCCTTCCGATTTACCTCCCAATCATTTAACTTTAATTCCTTTATTAGGGCCTTAATTGTACTCCTAAAACCTGATTCCATACAAGCAGGAGAACCTTCATCCATTATCAAGAGGTGAGACCCTGAGGGGTAGAAAATCAGGTCTACATATCTTTTGTCATCCTTCACATAGGCAAACAATTCCTTTCTTTCTCCACTTGTAGGATCCCAGCTTTCAATTTTACCAATGGTTGGTTCAATCTGTAAACGCATTTCATATTTCTTTTCCCTGCTATAATTGCATAGAAAGACGATTTGCTTATCACCCGCTATCCTCTTATGAGTGTATATATCCTGAACCCTACGACCGTCTAGATCTTCCACCAGGATACGCTCGTGATTAGATGCACATAAGACATCAATTATATCGTTAATACAACAATTAATTACATAATCTCCACTAAAGAAATCAACCAATTCTTTATTATAGTCACCATCTAGAAGGCTGGGAATGGTTCCGGTCGCGATTATTCTGCCACCACTTTGGACAAATTCCCTTAATAATATAAGGTTCGTCTCCCTCATAACCGTCATATCCGGTAAAATGATGGTGGAATATCTACCATTGCCAACGACAAACTTTCCATCTTCAATCTTCCCATGCCTTTCAATGATAATATCATCGCCTAAATCAAAGAGATAACCTGATTGACACAAGGTGCGAACTAAGCCTTTTATGGAATCAGATATCTTTTCAAGGCCTGAGTTGTTATCGTTTAATACATCATATTCTGTCCAGGTAGAACTGGATGGGTGTAGAACCATTATATCGGCCTTATATTCCCCCTGGGACATAATATAGCTCATCCTTGCTAAATAATCCGCTAGGATGTAGTAACTATCCCAATAGGGTTGGTGATCCAGGTAGGAGGGAGGAAAATCTCTTTTCCTATATCCTTCTATGGAATAAAGGACCAGGTGTTGACATATAAGGTTAATGCCCAAAGCGAATTGCCAATCTGCCACCCTTTTCATCTCTGCAAAATCAAGATCCCAGCCTGATGCACCAAAGGTCTCTGATAGTACCCGTTCCTTACCCAACTGGTTTCCAACGCTGGATACTTCCTTAACTATTAGATCATTCCCAACCTGCTCTATTTCATCCTCGGTGTTAAAGAGCATATCAATTCCTGGATATTGCATAAACTCGTAATGGGGCATTACACTTCCGCTATGGGTAGGATTTGGAAATGCATGTTCCCAATAATGACCCGTTAGGTTAAGATTGTTTCTTTCACACCATTGGTATATATTTTGTACGAAGAATTCATTAAAGAGCCTGGTCATCACATCCCAATAATCGAACCTGATTTTCTTATAATTGTTTATCCTAAAAAACAATTCAGGTAAATGATCTATAATACAATATCCCTTTTTATCTCTAAAGTACTCTTCGAATTGATAGGTCCAGGGTAAATAATTTTTCCCCGCTGTATTTACATTAAAATTCGGCTCATCGGTAAAGATTCCGGGTATAGTATTCCCAAAATGTTCCTTTAAATCCTTTTTATACTTTTCATGAGTGATTTCGATAAATCTGTCTACTGCATCCTTATAGCAAAGATCGGTATATGGTTTATTGTTGCATCTGCCCAGTTTATCCATAAAT
>DGDX01000093.1:0-30868 GCA_002385665.1 Firmicutes bacterium UBA3941 | reverse complement strand
TTCATAAAGTCCTCACCAAGGTATTCATCCATGAGCCCGCCTCTGGGATGCATATAAAACCCGCCTATGCCTTGCTTGTACATCTGATGAATTTGTCGAATGATTTCATCCTTTCCCATTTTGTGGTTCCATGACCAGAACGGTGCAGAACGATATTCCATAGGACAATCTCTAAAGCGTTTATAATCTACCATTAGCTTTACCCTCCCAATCTCTTCAAAGCCTAACACGCTCTAAAGGAAAATCTTTCATGATAAAATAATATTTTAGCGTTTCCACTGCTCTGTATTATTTATCTTAAAATATTTATCCAAATATAACAAGGAAAAACAGGCATCTTTCGTTTATTTACTATTTTGTTAGGAGATAAATTATCTATGAACCCCACATCCTTTGTTAGTATTATTGAATGTGGAGTATTTGTAATAGGATTCTATGCAACATTTTTACCTTAAATTATAGAATAAAATACTCCAAAAAAACCTGGTAGAAATTCTACCAGGTTTTTTGAGTTAAGTAATATTTACTTGAGACCTTCGTTTAATTCATCCAATATTGGCTGAACTCTTGGCATCATGGATTCTACCCATGCTTCCCACTCAGCAGCAGGATCAGCATTTGGATTAGCGATTATCTCTGATAGTTTAGTTTTCGCATCCATACCAAAGTTGCCGTATTTATCCTTTTCAGGAGCGGAGAAGAAAGCCATATCGTAATTTACAGGCTTAACCTTAAAGTTCAGCTTGTTCAATTTCTCATACAAGCTTATATGTTCATTGATACCAAATTCCATGGCGGTATGATTGATCTCAGGTACTAAGGTAGCAGGTGTAAATGCACCAAAGGCATAATCTGCATATGGGCTTACATATCTGTTGGTTTCTGGATCGATTTCCCATAGCACCTTAACTTCACCGTTGGCATCGATTTCATAGTCTTTACCTTCAAATCCCAATTCGTTGAAAAGTAATCCTTCCTCAGAGTTCAGGAAATCCCAGAATTCAAGGATACGATCCATCTTTTCATCGTCAACCTTATTGGAAAATGCGGTAACTGTCCAATAATCCTCGGTTTGGGTCAACCAAACATCGCCATTTCGATCCTTAACAATAGCGGGACCCATATCTGTATCTTTTTCAATAACTCCATTTTCTAACATTTCCTTACTGAAGTTATTATATACACCTACACCGCCCTGGTATCTGGCAAAGGCGCGTCCGGCCTTAAACAGTTCTTCATCTTCACCACCGCTAAAGCCCATATTGTCCTTCCAGATGAGGCCATCCTGGTACATCTGCCAGGTTTCAACAACTTCTTCTTTATAGCTGTCCAAGGTCGGTGGCCATACCCACTCGCCATCTACCTTGATATATGCACAGGTTTCATTACCTTCTGCAGGAACAGATCCTATGAAGAGTACCGGTGCATGTGGGAATGCCCATGGAGGCATAACCAGACCAGCTGTATTTCCGGCACCATTGCCACCTGGATCTTTTTCTATAACTGTCTTAATGAGATTCTTCCATTCTTCCCATTCATAGATATCGTCCTCATTGTAGAGTCCAACAGCTTTAGCCCAATCCCTGCGGTAGATCCAAACAGAGGAATATGTATTCTTAACCATTGGATCGTACCTTCTTGAGGAAGGCCAAGCATACAATTCACCATCAACCTCCAGGTGCTTGAATGATTCCATGTTGTCAACCCGGTCTTGGAGATTGGGATACTTGGCTATCAGATCATATGGTATAGGCTTGAAGGCGCCTTGTTTTGCCCAGGTCTTGTACTGGTTGGACTGGGCACCCTTTAGATCCCACCATATAAGGTCTGGGGTATCGTTAACACTTATCCAGTTATTGATCTTTTCGTTCCAATCACCCCAGTTTACAGGCCAATACTCGAACTCGAGACCGAATTTTTCCTTAACGTAATCCATTTTTGGGTTATTGCCGTTCTTCTCGGCATCCATTACGTTCATTGAAACAGTAATAATTTCCCGATCTGAAGTTGAGGGTTCATCCTCATCTTCCTTGTCCTTATCCTTATCTACTACTTCTTTATCACCAGGATCTGCAGGATCAGTCTTGTCAGGTTCCTTGCCTGTTCCACAACCAGCAATGATACCCAACAATAAAACCATTGCAACTATTAAACAAAATAGCCTTTTAGTTGACATAATTTTGAGACACTCCTTTCATTTTTGTCACCATATATAGTTATATATTGTAAATCCGGTGCTATAACACCGGGTTTTACACAAGATCCGGTTATTCCTTAACTGCTCCCAGCGTTAAACCTGAAAGAAAATATCGTTGTAGGAAGGGATATAGCATCATTATAGGAAACATAGTAACCACAACAGCAGCCATTTTAATGGAATCTCCGTATACATCAGGCTTTTCTTGTCCTGGTAATAGCTGTTGGCTTAGAAACTGTGCATCCTGAATTATTTGCCTTAGTATCAATTGAAGGGGCTGTTTTTCTACCTTTCTTATGAACAAAAGTCCATGCCACCACTCATTCCATTTATCTACCGCATAATAAAGTGCAAAAGTAGCTAGTATCGGCAGGGAAAGGGGAAGAATGATACGAATCAAGATAGTAAAATCTCCTGCCCCATCTATTTTCGCTGATTCTTCAAGAGATGGAGGTATTCCGGTAAAAAAGTTTGAAACAATCAGCATATAAAAAACATTTATTCCTGTAGGTAAGATCATTGACCAAAGACTGTTAGTTAATCCCAGGCCGTTAATAATTAAGAAGTAGGGAATGATACCACCTGAGAAATACATGGTAAAGACTATTAAGAATCTAACAAATCGTCTTCCCGGTATATCCTTAGTTAAGGCATATGCACACAGAACCGTAAGCAGCATACTGTATAATGTACCTGCCACAGTTATAAATACTGAATTCCCTATACCGTACCATATCAAACGAAAATCAAAAATAAACCTATAGTTGTCCCAAATAACCTCTTTAGGCCACAGAAGTAAAGGTGATCTAACATAAACTGTTTGGGGTACCATTGATACCAAAACAGCGTTATAAAAAGGTAATATAACTGACAATGAGAGAAGCGACATTATAATAATTAGTATTGCATCCCCAATACTAAACCTGCGAATGCGATTCCTTTTTGGAACTTTTATATCCAAGGAAGATTTATGTGTTGCATCAGCCACCTCACGTCACCTCCTTAAATTATACCGTCATGACCTGCACGCCTGGCAATTGCGTTTGCGGTCATTATAAGCGCAAAATTGATAACGTTTTTAAACAAACCTACTGCAGTAGGGAATCCCATATCCATTGAAACACCACGTCCAAAGGTAATACGATAAACATATGTATCTAGGATATCAGCCACGGGATATACTGGTGGTGTATATAGATTAAAGATCTGGTCAAAACCTGCCTCCATTACCCAACCGACACGGAGTAGAAGTTGAATCACAATAATCCCCATAATTCCTGGAATGGTTATATGCCATACCTTCTGCAGCCTATTGCATCCATCAATGGTAGCTGCTTCATAATACGAAGGATCTATTCCTGCTATTGCAGCAAGATATATGATTGTTCCCCAGCCTGCCTCTTTCCATATATCCGTTATGATGAGGAAGGATCTAAAAGAGGCCTTGGAATAAAGCATGTTCCAGTTCGTTGCCATTTCGGGAGAATAAAGAGCAACAAGCTTCTTGATAACACCACTATCCCCAAACATATTAAGGACAAGGCCTGAAACTATAACCCAGGATAAAAAGTGAGGAAAGGTTAGAATGGTTTGAGTAAATCTACGGAAACGATTGAAATATACTTCGTTGATCATCAAGGCTAATATTATCGGTACTGGAAAGCCAAAAATGATTCTATAAAGGGATATTATGATGGTATTCTTAAAAGCAACAAAGAATTCCGGTTCAACAGTCATACGCTTGAAATGGTCAAAACCTATCCAGGGGCTTCCCGTAATCCCTTTATTTAGCATATATTCCTTAAAAGCAAGTTGTAAACCGTAGAGGGGAAGGTATTTAAAGATTATAAAAAAAGCCATTGGTAACAGAAGCATAAGATAAAAATATCTATTACGCCATATCTCCTTTTTTAGGTCAGTTCTGCCATGAGGCCTACTTAGTGATCGATTTGTAGCCATAATCTACAATTCCCCCTTGTTCTCTGCCTAGTACGTATGGATTGTCAATTATATTGCTTTATCAAAACTGATAACTATTACAAGTCATAAAAAATGGTAAGCAGCTTACTCAGTGAATTAATTATATACCCATTGACTCATTTTGGCAAGCATAAATAAACTCGAGTACTACTTTATGGATACAGTTATAACATAATAAGAACTTCCGAATCCTACAAACAAAGCCCCGGGCCATATTAAACTGCAATTCCTGCGAACTAATGAATTTGTTACCGCCTAAATTCCCAGTTTATATTCCACTTTTTCTTGTCAAATTATCTTCTTAGTGGTACAATGTTTGTGTTTGCTTAGTTTAAGTAGTCCACATGAATCTTATACGCCATTGTTTTTTTAAGGAGGTGTAGGAAATGGCAAGAGTATGTGATATATGTGAAAAAGGAAAAATATCCGGCAAAACCATTAGTCACTCTAACAGAAAAACCAATAGATTTTGGCAACCAAACATAAAAAAAGTAAAGGCCATAGTCAACGGCAGCCCTAAAACTGTCAAGGTATGCACTCAGTGCATCAAGTCAGGAAGAATAGAAAGGGCCCTTTAATCGTGGGCATAAAAAAACGTGCGTAACAGCACGTTTTTTGTCTATCTATAATCTTTGCGGCGAAACATTCTTATCAATCTACCTAGAAACCACGGTAGTTTTATAACATAGATTCTCATAGGGCTCACCTCCGCCCCATCAGAAGTAAAACTCCCAAACCTATCAGAAAAAGACCAAATAATACCATCCAAGCCCATATGGGAATATAAATAAGTACTAACAACACTCCGCCTGAGATCAAAACAACAGCGATTACTCTATCCCAAAAAGGGGTCTTTCTTTTGAAAAACCGGTTTACCATAGTTTCACTTCCCCGCCATAGTACATATGTTTTATTCTATGCATGAATCATAACTTGTGTGACAGCGAGGTATAGGCGGAGCTACCATGCGAGCAATATTAAGTATCGTTATACACTCTCTGCTTCTTCCCTTAATCTCTTTATCATGTCCTTTGGATTCTGGGATTTGAATATGGCTGATCCCGCTACAAAAACATTGGCTCCGGCCAATCTTATTTCTCTTATATTATCAATGGATATACCCCCGTCTACCTGGATATCAATATCCAAACCCGATTCGCAGATTCTCCTGTTAAGTTCTTTAATTTTTCCCATAACGGCAGGTATAAACTCCTGCCCTCCAAAGCCGGGATTAACACTCATCAACAAGACCATATCCAAATCGGCCAGTACATAATTCAAAACCTCCAGGGGAGTTGATGGGTTTAAGGATACCGCTGCCTTAACACCCCTTCGCTTAATCTGTTGGATAGCTCCGTGTAAATGTGGTAACACCTCTGCATGGACAGTTATTATATCGGCTCCGGCATCCACAAAATCGTCAATATAATCCATAGGATTATTCATCATAAGATGAACATCAAAAGGAAGACGCGTCCGATCCCTTAAGGCTTTTATTACAATAGGCCCAATTGTAAGATTAGGCACAAAATGCCCATCCATAACGTCTATATGAATGTAGTCAGCCCCTCCATCATCCAACATTTCTACCTGGTCTCCCAGCCTGGAAAAATCAGCCGAAAGAATTGACGGTGCTATCTTTATCACCATATATTCCTCCTAAGCTCCCTTAGTTCGTTTAGTATTCTTACATATCTCTGGTAACGACCTTCCGATATCATTCCATCGGATACTGCTTCCTTTACCCTACATCCGGGTTCTTGGTCATGTACACAACCATTGTACCTGCACCCATGATTATAATCTAGAAAATCAGGATACAGATAAGCCAAGTCCTGGGGTTCCAGTTCATCCATATTCATAGTGCTAAATCCGGGAGTGTCAACTATCATAGCTCCCGAAGGCAGGGTTAAAAGTTTGGTGTGGCGGGTGGTATGTTTACCCCTGTTGATTTTATAGCTAAGGTCCCCGGTTTCCAACTGCTTCTCTGGATATAGTATATTAATAATAGATGACTTTCCTACACCTGATTGACCTGCTAAGCTAACAACCTTTCCCTTGATGATTTCAAGAAGCGGTTCAAATCCAATTCTTTGCTTGCAGGATAGAGTTATAATAGGATAACCGGTAGGCTTATATATATCTATAATTCCATCTATGGTACTATCCCCCACCAGATCTGTTTTGTTTATTAGTAGGAGTATCTCCACACCATTATATTCGGCATTTACCATGAGTTTATCCACTAAATAATAATCGGGCATTGGATGGGTGGGCGCAATAACGATTCCTAAAATATCTATATTGGACACGGCCGGACGAAGCAGTTGATTTTTTCGAGGCAGTATTTCTGTAATAGCCCTATCAGCTATTGACACTACGACATTATCCCCTACCATTGGTACGATATTATCCTTTCTGAATATGCCCCTAGCCCTACATCGTAGAATCTTATCGTTAATCAAAACATCATAGAAACCACCTACACCCTTTGTTATAATACCCTTTTCCATTAACCAGCATCTCCCCCTTTTTTTGTGAAATCTACTGTTGTCTCAAAGGACAACTCATCATCTATATAAACTTTATATTCTGCCACACCTGTGCCTACCAGCGGAATAATCAGCTCTTCGTCACTTACTGTGTGAAATCTATTATAGACCTCTGTAGTCTTACCATTTTGGGTCTTTTTAACAACAATATTTACTGTTAACCTATCAGTAATGGTGGAAAGGTCGATACTTATTTCCTTTGGATAGGTAGGCTGAGGTCCCAAACTCACAACAAGATCAATTACCCTGTATTCCGAAACAACTTCACCATGCTTTAAGCTCTGTTCAATTACAGTACCCTTGCTGGCTGTTTCGTGGTACCTCTCCTCCTTCACCTTTCCAAATTTCAGCTTATCCCCTTCGATCATCTGCTTTGCGACATCGAGTTTCTGTCCGACATAATTCCCTACGATTACTACTTTTTCCTCTGGGCCCAGACTTACGGTCAACCAGATCTCTGAGTTTTTTGGTACTTCGGTATTAGCCTCCAGGGATTGACCTATAACTGTATCACTTGGGAATTCGCTATTTACATATTGATGCTCACCTATTATAAAACCTTCGTTTTCCAGGATGATCTCTGCCTCGCGAATGGTCCTTTGTTCAACATCTGGAACAACCACGGTCTCAGGTCCCAGGCTTAGGATCACTTTTACGGTAGAATCCGGTTTAACCTTAGTACTCACATCCGGATCCTGGGAAATTATACGACCGGCTTCCACATTATTATCAAAGACACTTCCATCCTCCTTAAGGTACAAACCAAGCTCCCTTAAATACTCATACGCATCATCATAGGTCCAATCAACTACATTGGGAACCTCAATTTCCTTTGATGTAAAGTTGTTATTGTATACACGCATACCAATATAAAATGCTAATCCCATTATAAAGGTAAAAATAAATATCATCACGACTGCCCTTATCCAGGGCCTCTTTTTCGGGTTTTTGATATCTTCGTCCTCGGATAAAGCATCATCGGCTTCCCTGTTCGCTTCTATATTAATTGGCTTTAAAACTTGGGTCGGTGCATCACTGTTATAATTTGTTACAACAAAATCACCGTTGGGTTCCTCAAGGGCTCGCCTCAGATCCTTAATCATCTCCCCTGCGTTCTGGTAGCGTTCCTCGGGTAACTTACTAATGGCTTTTTGGATCACAGCCTGGAGACTCTTGTAAATCTTAGGATTAATCTCTCCAGGGGGCTTTACCCTTTCCTGAATGTGCTTAATGGCAATCGAGACGGCGGTGTCACCTTCAAAGGGCAGAGTCCCGGTAACCATCTCATAGAGAACTATGCCCAGGGAGTATAGGTCAGATTTCGCATCTATATAACCCCCTCTGGCTTGCTCCGGTGAAAAATAGTGGACAGACCCTATTACACTTGGGCCCGCTAAGGTAACGGTGGCTGAGGTCACAGCCCTGGCTATCCCAAAATCCGCTACCTTAACAGTATAATCGTTGCCGATCAATATGTTTTGAGGCTTGATATCCCTATGAATTATCCCGTTTTCATGAGCATGTTCCAGTGCTGCAGCTATTTGTAAGGCTATTTTAATCGCTTCTCTGGATTCAAGGTTTCCTTTTTCTCTTATGAAGTCTTTAAGGGTTTTGCCCCATACATATTCCATTACTATATAGTATATTCCGTCCTCTTGACCGACATCATAGACATTAACAATGTTATGGTGGGATAGACTCGCTGCTGCTTGGGACTCCCTTTTAAAGCGATATACAAACTCTTCATCTTCCACCAATTCCGGTCTAAGTATCTTTACAGCAACAAATCTATTTAGGAGACGGCACTTGGCTTTGTATACAATCGCCATTCCCCCGGCGCCTATTTTTTCAATCAGTTCGTATCTCCCGCCAAGTATTTTACCCAGCAACAGCATCACCCCTCTTTCTTCATGTTAGTATATTTAATGGCTACAACAGTAACGTTGTCCAAGCCACCTCTGTCCACAGCCTGATGAACCAGGCTAGAAGCAAGCTCTTGCATAGAATGAGCCGATTCCACTAAATCAATGTTTTCTTGTAAATCTACATGAAGGATTAATCCGTCAGTGCACAGAAGAATGATATCATCCTCTTCCAGCGGGATTTTATGACAATCTATATCTATATCATACTCGGTACCTAGGGCTCTGGTAATAATATTTTTTTGAGGATGCTTGTCAACCTCATCCGGTGTAATGGTGCCGTTATCCAATAATTCCTGTACCAAGGAATGATCCTTGGTTAATTGCTTTATTTGGCCCTTTCTAATTAAATACCCCCGACTGTCACCAACATGCCCCAAGTAGAGGATTCCCTGGGAAAAATATGCCGAAACCAAGGTTGTCCCCATCCCATTGTATGATTCATTGGACAAGGATACTTTAAATATCTTATTGTTGGAAACCTTAATGGCCTCTTCAATGAGCTCTATAGGGTCTTGTATATATTCATCCTTGTCCATCCTTTGGGACAAGTAGTCTATTACAGTTTCCACAGCCATTCGACTTGCCAGCTCCCCGGCATTATGTCCCCCCATTCCATCGGCTATCATAGCCAGGTTTTGGATTTTATTGGTGCTGGGAATATAGTAATAATCTTCATTGGATTTTCTAACCATACCTTTATGACTATATCCACCATATTCTAATAACATTTACCCCACCTCACCTTGTTGCTCCTTTAACCGATGGCTTTACCATCCTCTAATCAATGATTCACCTAGCAATACAGATAGATAGTTTGATAACGGCGGTTGAATCTACTAACGGATATAGAACGAACTAACCCTTTAATGTCCAATATGAACAAGATGCAGGTTTATCCTTCCGAGTTGTTTAAATATCCTCTTTTTAATTGACCACATGCTCCACCTATATCATGCCCCAGCTCTCTTCGTCTCGTCACCTGGATACCTGTAGATCTGAGAGTTTTTTCAAAAAGCTGGATCCTGGCTGCCGAGCTCCGCCTATATGGGGCACCTTCAATAGAATTTATGGGAATGATGTTCACATGACAGGGAAAATCTGCAAGCAACCGACCCAATTCCTCCGCTTGTTCCACTCCATCGTTTATACCATCTATAAGGGAATATTCAAAGCTCACCCTTCTCCCGGTCCTATTAAAATAGTATTTTGCGGCTTCTACTATTTCTCGTACACTATAAGCCGAGGCCACCGGCATAATCCTACGCCTCAATGCATCATTAGGGGCATGTAGGGATATAGCCAGGGTAATGGGTATATCCATATTAGCCAATTCCCTTATCTTGGACACCAGACCACAGGTAGAAAGGGTTATGTTTCTATAACTTATATTTAGAGTATTGGGGTCATGTATCAGACCCAGGAATTTAACGACATTGTCAAAATTATCTAAGGGCTCACCGCTACCCATAAGAACTATATTGCGAATGTTGCGTTCTCCGGTTTCTCCCAGGTCAGCATTCACCATCAAAACCTGGGCTACCATCTCCCCTACCTTTAAGTTACGTATAAGGCCCTGTCTGGTGGATTCGCAAAAGCTGCAGCCCATCCTACACCCAACTTGGGTGGATAGGCACAAAGTATTCCCATAATCATACCTCATCACAACACATTCTATTATATTACCATCATGGAGTAAACACAAATATTTAATCGTATCTCCTTTATCGGAAGTTATCTTTTTAATCTGCTTAACGTTTCCGATCATATATCTTTCTTTTAATCTTATCCTGGTAGTCTTGGGTAGGTTAGTCATCTCATCAAAACTTCTTTTTCCTTTATATACCCAGCCAAGAAGCTGCTTGACCCTAAAGCTGGGTTCCCCTAATTGTTTTAATATATCCATGATTTCTGTCGGGGATTTATCCAGTATGTCATCTTTCATTACCACTATAGTACGGTCCTCCTCATCTTAGCAATAAAAAATCCATCTACTCCATGGCGACCGGGAAATAATTGAATCATTCCTTCTCCCATTAAGGCATCGCGAAGGTTCTGAGGCAATTCTCGACTTAAATCCTCCATAACAAACTCGGGATATTTCCTTATAAACTTTTCAATAACCTTATGATTCTCCCATGGGTTTATTGTGCATGTGCTATAAACCAAAATCCCTCCCGGTTTAACATACCTTCTACAATTATCCAAAATATCCCATTGAAGCCGATATAGGGATTCCATACTTTTTTTCTCGATTCTCAGCCTAATATCCGGTTTTTTATGAAGTACTCCCCAACCGGAACAAGGAGCATCAATCAATACCCTATCCATACTGTCCTCCATCTTTGGATTAAATATGGTTGCATCCTGCACCCGGGTCTCGATATTTTTCATACCCATTCTCTCTACATTTTTATTAATTAGTTCTACTCTATGATCATGTATGTCATGGGCATATACCTTACCACTCATGTTCATAAGTTCTGCTATATAGATAGCCTTGCCCCCGGGGGCACTGCATGCATCTAAAATCCGTTCTCCCGGCTTTGGCGCCAGAATTTTACAAACAAGTATAGAGCTCTCTCCTTGTACGGTAAACATGCCCTTTTTATACAAGGGATTTAATTGTATATTTCCTATTCCATTCACCCTTAAAGCGTTATCAAAATATGGGCTCTTAGTACTATCTATTCCTTGTTGTTCAAGAGCATCTACCAATTCGTCCCTTGTCATCTTAACCCCATTTACCCTAATGGTGGTAAAGTTGGTGTCCATAGTGGATTTCACTATATCCCTGACTGACTGTATCCCATATTCCTCCACCCATAACTCCACCAGCCACAATGGGATCCCGAATAGAGATGACAAGGATCCTGTGTCAACGGGAGATTGTTTTGAAGCTTTCAATTCCTCCTTGTTCCGTGATATGTTTCTTAAAACTCCATTTACAAAGCCCTTCAAAGCATTAAATCCAAATCCAGTACATAATTTTACGGATTCGTTACAGGCAGCCGAGTCAGGCACCCTGTCCAAATAAAGTATCTGATAACATCCAAGCCTAAGGATGTTCTCCACCCATGGGTTGACCCCCTTCATTTTAGCGTACCTTCTTAGAACATTATCAATAAAAGCTTGATTCTCCAGCGTACCGTATACCAATTGAGTGATAAAGGAGGCATCCCGCTCTTGAAATCTAAACTTATCCAGATTCTCCTTGAGACTGATATTGGCGTATTTCCTATCTTCATTGACTTGTTTTAAAATAATTAAGGCAGTCTTTCGAACTTTATCCATAAACCCTCCATTACATTCAAAAAAGGGCCTATAAGCCCTTCTTTTTGCTATCGCCTTCTTCTGTCCCGTAACAGTAACAACCTTAATAATTGGGCAACGGCCGATGCCGCTGCTGCTACATAGGTTAGAGCTGCAGCGTTTAAAACCTTCTTAACGCTTTTTTCTTCATCTCTGGTAACAAATCCCTGGACACTGAGAAGCTCAACAGCTCGACTACTTGCGTTAAATTCTACGGGTAGAGTGATTAATTGGAAAGCTACAACGGCCAGGAAGAGATATATACCTATATCCAACATAGTCATAGCACCCATAATAAGACCTAGAAAAATAAACAGGAAGGCTGCTTGAGAGCCAAAATTAGCTATGGGTACGATTGCGTTCCGAATGCTAAGGGGTACATATCCATTGGCATGTTGTATAGCATGACCTGCCTCATGAGCAGCTACCCCAATAGCTGCTATTGATCTTCCATTATATACCGCATCTGATAATCTAAGAACCTTTTTTCTGGGATCGTAATGATCCGATAGATATCCTCCTATCCTATCAATGGGTATATCTCCCAGACCCATAGCGTCTAAAATTTTTTTTGCTACCTCTGCACCGGTATATCCACCGTAATTAGCTATGCTGATATACCTGTTAAATGTGCTTTGAACCTTGTATTGCGCATAAAAGGACAGAATAAGGGCGGGTAATAAAATCAACATAGTAGAATCGTAGAAAAGAAAAGGCATTTTATCCCACCTCCCAAATTAGTTTGATCAATACTTAATATGGTATGAAAAAAGTCTTCAATTTATATAAACAGTTGATGCATTACACTTCATCCCCGTCATCTAAAAAAGTATTCACCTTTATCCGGTTCCCCCGTAAGAATTCTACATCTTCCATGACCCGCTTACCAGGTGCCTGTACTTTGGATAATCTAATTAACCCATCTGACCCGGATACCACCAGTCCATGCTGCTCATCAGCATAGACAATTTGTCCCGAAGAAATATTCTTTAAATTACAGTATTCCACCTGATATGCTTCCCATACTTTTAGACGCATACTCCCAATATAAGTGTAAGCCCCAGGCCATGGTGTCAGGGCCCTAATATGATTTCTTATCCTATCTATATTCATACCCCAATTAATTCTGCCCATAGCTTTGTCTATTTTTTGACAATAAGTGGCGTCTTCATGGGCTTGCGGTATTCCTACAGGTTTTTCAACTGTAAAAAGTTTAAGACTTTCTCTAAGAGCCTTAGCGCCCAAATCTGCAAGCCGATCGTGAAGGTCTCCAGAATTTTCATCCGGGTGTATGGGTGTTTCCTTTTGCAATATAATATCACCGGTATCCATACCTTCATCCATATACATAATAGTTATTCCCGTTTTGGTTTCTCCATCCAGAATGGCTTGTTGTATAGGTGAAGCACCCCGATATTTCGGTAAAAGGGAAGCATGTACATTGATACAGCCAAGAGGCGGAATGTCCAAAATTTTCTTGGGAAGGATCTGCCCATAAGCAGCAGTAACTATAAGATCTGGAGCCAAATCTTCAATTTGAGTAATAAATTCTTCATCCCTGGCTCTCAACGGCTGATATATATTAATACCTTTTTCTAGAGCCCATTTTTTTACAGGCGAGGGTAACAGGCGTTTACCCCTACCTCTTGGTCTATCAGGCTGGGTCACAACTCCAATCAATTCGTATTCTTCTGAAAAAATAGTTTTTAATGAAGGAACTGAAAAGTCCGGTGTCCCCATAAATATTATTTTCAATCTAACTCATCCCCTATTTTCTGTTCCTGGTCCACCCTTCTTAGGGTTCCCGGCTCTACCCTATCTAAATATAAAATACCATTCAGGTGGTCAATCTCGTGACAAAGGGCTCTGGCTAGAAGATTCTCACCTTCCAGCTCTATTTTTTCACCATAACGATTGAGTCCAACAACCTTGACCTTAGCGGGTCGCTTTACTAATCCGGTAATACCGGGAATACTTAAACAACCCTCCATATCCATCTGTTCACCCTGTTCCTCCACTATCTCGGGATTTATTAGCTCTATAATTCCTTCTCCTATATCTATTACGACAATACGCCTTAAAACTCCTACTTGAGGCGCAGCCAATCCTACACCTTCCGCATTATACATAGTTTCAGCCATATCGTCCAACAGAAGCAGTATCCTATTATCTATTTTATCTACCGGTCTTGCTTTCTTTCTTAATACTTCGTCTCTTTCATAATGCTTGATTTCTCTTAGCGCCATTTTATCACCTCTTGTCTGGATCGCCCAAATATTTAACGAATCTCACAAAAGATAAAGAAGAATAGTAACAATTGGTACATATAAGTTACATGATGCTAAACATCAATAAGCGTTTCATGCAAAAATCAAAGATTCTCCATATCTTTATCATTATGACATTCCAACAATTATAATAAACTTGTTGGGTAGAAGTCAACCACGATTGTGCTGACGGCGTTATATAATTCTTTTAGGCAATCATCCATTATTTCATGATATCGCTCCCTAAAGATTCTCTCATTTCGAATACGGATCAAAACATGCCATCTAAACCTATTCTTGATTTTTTCAAGGGGTGCAGGATAAACACCTAACTCTAAAGTACCCGACTTAATAATAGGGTCCTCTGCCAGCCTATGCTCCAACCATCTTTTTATGTCCATGGCAGTTTTTATAACGCAATCCTCTTTCTCTCCGGTTATTAAGACCCTAACTATATGACAAAAAGGTGGGTATTTGAATTTTTCCCTTATTCGTATTTCTTCATTATAAAATCCCAAATAATCATGTTTTGCAGAGTATTGTATGGCAAAATGTTCTGGATGATAGGTTTGTATAATAACCCTTCCCTCCCTATCACCTCTTCCAGCCCTCCCTGCCACCTGGGTTATAAGTTGGAAGGTCTTTTCACTACTGCGGTAATCAGGCAGGTTTAGGGAAGTATCCGCTGTAACAACGCCCACCAGGGTTACGTTGGGAAAATCCAGTCCTTTAGCAACCATTTGGGTCCCCAATAAGATATCATAATCCTTTTGTCTGAAGGCATCAATAATTTTTTGGTGAGCACCTTTCCTGGATGTAGTATCCATGTCCATTCGTATTATCCTGGCCGATGGTATAAGCCTGCTTATTTCCTGCTCCACCCTTTGCGTACCTATCCCAAAGTGTTTAATATAGGTACTTCTACATTCCGGACAAACTCTGGGGTAAGGCTTTGTGTTTCCACAATAATGACATTTTAAAGTGTTGCTTTTTGAATGATAGGTTAAAGATATATCGCAATTGTCACATTTTACCAAATATCCACAAGATCTGCAGGATACAAACTGAGCGTAACCTCTCCTATTTAACAGGATTATGGCCTGTTCCCCTCTCGACAAGGTCCCTTTGAGTTCATCATATAGGATTTGACTAAAGATACTACGGTTGCCTTTTTTTATTTCCTGGCGCATATCAATAATTTTAACCTTGGGTAATGGTCTCTGGTTTATCCGATGATCTATCGTAACTCTAGTATAGTGACCCTTTTGACTATAGTAGAAATCATCCAATGAAGGGGTTGCACTGCCAAGCACCAGAACAGCTCCCTGTTCCTTGCATCTTTGGATAGCTAATCCCACAGTATGGTACCTGGGTCTGGATTCGGATTTATAACTATCCTCATGCGCCTCATCGATAACAATAAGACCTAATTCTTGTATGGGTGCAAAAATAGCCGATCTAGCCCCCACAACAATATTGACCTGACCGTTATAAATCCTTCTCCATTCATCAAATCTCTCACCTGGGGATAATCTGCTATGAAGAATCGCTACATCCTCACCAAACCTCATCTTAAAGCGCTCTACAGTTTGTGGAGTCAAAGAAATCTCCGGAACTAGGATAATAGCCTTTTTTTTATATTTCAATGTTCTTTCCACCAGATGCATATATACCTCTGTTTTTCCACTCCCCGTAACCCCATGCAAAAGATAAATCCCCTGGGATCTTGTTATACCTTCGCCAATGGTCTCGATAGCTGCAGCCTGCTCCTGGGTGAGTTCCAGATCTGTCTCTAAGACATCCAGTGGCTGGTCCCAAGGGTTCCTATATACTTCCTGATCCTCTAGATAAATCCATCCTCTTTTTTCAAGGCTTTTGAAACTGGAAAGGGGGGCACCGCCCGCCATATCCGCTAGCTCAGGCAATAGAATACCATCTCCCTCATTTAGGATTCTTAGAATCTCACCCATATATCTGGAGCGACCTTCTACCTGAGCTATTTTTTCATTTATATCGGTTTCTACCTTGAGAAAGACCAGCTTTTCCACTTTTCCATCCATATTTCTGCGAAGACCTGGAGGAATAAAGCATCTGATGGCCTCTATGGTGAGACAGTGATATTCCTTTTTCATCCACCAGATAAGGGGAAT
Source organism: Firmicutes bacterium UBA3941 (assembly GCA_002385665.1). Taxonomy (GTDB): domain Bacteria; phylum Bacillota; class Clostridia; order Caldicoprobacterales; family UBA3941; genus UBA3941. Next base: position 14,488 of record DGDX01000093.1, on the reverse strand, counting down.
CAATTCGGGAAGAAGAACAGGAAACTCGTCACATATTTTTTTTATGGTTTTAATCCTATTTGGGGGAATAGAGATTTCCTTATCCAGGCTCACGATATATGCGTCTATACTCCTATTTCCTGCCCCAAACGGCACTAACACCCTCATTCCTATTTGTATATCGGCCTTAAGATCCTCTGGAATTCGGTAGTGGAAGACTTTGTCCAAGGCCGGATGGGCCTGGTCTATTATAACTCCTGCATAAAGTATATCTGACATAGCCTTCCCAACCTCCTTACTCAAGATCCTCGCCCTTACCTGAAATAACCGGTTACACTAAAAGTAAAACCTATATATGCTTTATTACTTCATCAACTATCCTGTGTGCAAATTCCTCTTTGTCCATCAAGGGTATAGTTACTGCTTCTCCATTTTCGCAAAATAGGGTGCCTTGATTGAAATCACTTTGAAAGCCAGAAATTTTAGTGCTAACATCATTAGCTAGAATAAAGTCCAGATTCTTATCTTTTAGCTTCTTTAGAGCATATTGCTCCAATTCTTGGGTTTCAGCAGCAAAGCCCACTAGAATCTGATGTTTTTTTGTTCTACCCAATTCCAGTAAAATATCCGGATTACGTTCCAACTTTAGGGTTATGGGTTCGGATCCTTTTTTAATCTTGTTGGTAGCCACTTCCTGCACCCGATAATCCGACACGGCTGCGGTTTTAAATACTATATCTACATTTTCGTAGAGTTTGATAGTGGTATCATACATCTCCTTCGCAGATTCCACTGAGTGTATGTTAACACCTGTTGGGGGCTCTAAGTGTGTAGGCCCTGTCACCAGGTCTACTACAGCCCCTCTTAAAGCACAAGCTTTTGCAATGGCATAGCCCATCTTCCCAGAAGACCGATTACTGATAAATCTAACAGGATCTATAGGCTCTATAGTAGGACCGGCGGTGACCAATACTCTTTTACCCTGCAAATCTTTTTTTTGCCAAAGATTTGCCTCCAATATTTTTATTATATCATCCACATCGGCTAGTTTTCCTTCTCCCCAATCCCCGCAGGCTAATCTACCCTTACCAGGTGGGATAATGATGTAACCTAGATCCTCAAGTTTACTTAGATTGTCCTGAACTACTTTTTTTTGATACATTACGGTATTCATGGCAGGCGCAATTATAGTCTTTGCCTCTGTTGCCAAGATCGTCGTCGACAAAAGATCGTCTGCAATACCGCAAGCAGCTTTCCCAATAACATTAGCAGTCGCTGGGACTATGACAAAGATATCCGCCCATTTAGCCAGGGCAATATGCTCTATATCATAACGTTCCGTAGTCTGAAATGTATCGTGGTATACCTGATTTCCCGATAAACTCTCCAAGGTTAACGGATGTATAAATTTGGTAGCATTCTTAGTCATGACTACCTTTACATTGGATCCAAGCTTTATCAATCTACTGGTTAAATCAGCCGCTTTATAGGCTGCTATGCCACCGGATATCCCAATTAATATATTTTTTCCTGCAAACGCGTTATTCATTTATTTGATACCCTCTTTTGTTTTTTTGTAGTGGACCTTACCCGCCCTTACTTCATGTATAGCAATGGTAACTGGCTTATCAGAATCGGTTGATATCAGAGACTTTTGTCCGTCAACTAGTTGTCTCGCCCTCTTGGCAACTTGAACTACCAAGGTATACCTGCTGTCCACCTTGTCTATTAATTCATCTAAAGATGGATAAATCATTATCTATCCCTCCTTTTAACTCAGAATAAAAGCTCATATTCCTTTCTACCCTACATTTTTCTGCAGTAACAATTGATTCAATTTTCATTACAGCATCTTCTACTCTATCGTTAATTACCATATAATTATACCTAGTTATGAATTGTAGTTCCTTAAAGGAACTATTGAATCTTCTTTGCAATTCTTCCGCTGTTTCACTGCCCCGTCCTTCTATCCTCTTCTTCAATTCTTCCATTGTAGGCGGTACAATAAAGATAAATACCCCCTCATGGAATTTTTCTTTTACTTGTAAAGCACCTTGGATATCAATTTCCAATATTACATCCCTACCAGATAACAGCTTTTGCTTTACAAAACCTTTGGGAGTTCCATAGTAGTTACCATAAACCTTTGCATACTCCAAAAAACAATCTTCTTCAATCAATTTTTCGAAGGTTTCTACATCCCTAAAATAATAATTAACCCCATCGATTTCTCCTTTTCGAGGAGCCCGGGTAGTCATAGATATGGAAAGAAGGGTTTCTGGGTGCCTTTTTAAGTACTCTTGACATACTGTGCCCTTACCAGCTCCCGATGGTCCGGATATTACAATCAGCAGGCCTTTTCCCCCCATCATAGATCCCCCTTCACTCGTCCTCTGAAACCGTTACGGATTGGTTATCCTTTGTAGTCAGTCTGTGGGCTACAGTCTCAGGCTGAACAGCAGACAATATTATATGGTCACTATCGGTGATTATTACCGCACGGGTTCTTCTTCCATAGGTAGCATCTATTAACATGCCTCTATCCCTGGCATCCTGTATAATCCGTTTTATAGGTGCTGATTCAGGGCTTACAATGGCAATTAGCCGGTTGGCAGAAACGATGTTTCCAAAACCTATATTGATCAACTTTATGTTCATTTTGGTACCGCCTTTCATTCAATGTTTTGTACTTGTTCTCTAATCTTTTCTATCTCGCTTTTTATATCAACTACAAGATTAATAATATTTAGGTCGTTAGCCTTTGAGCCTATAGTATTAGCTTCTCTATTCATCTCTTGGACTAGAAAATCCAATTTCCTCCCGATGGAACCCTTTTGTTTTAAAATCTCATCCAGTTGATCCAGATGACTCCTTAACCTTATGATTTCCTCGGTTATGTTAGATCTGTCAGCAAAGAGGGCTACCTCCATGTTAAACCTATTCTCGTCCAAATCAGTTCCTTGAATAAGTTCTGTAATTCTATTTTTTAGTTTTATTCTGTATTCCTCTATTACTGCCGGAGCTCTGTCCTCTATGGCGCCTACCATATCCTTTATCAAATGACCACGCATTATTATGTCTTTCTCCAGCCTACATCCTTCTATATCCCGCATTTCCAAAACCTTACCAAGGGCTTCATCCAAAGCCATAAGCACCATTTCCTTTACAACATCTTCATCTTGCTCCTTTTCTACTACTTGAAACAAATCCTGGATTCCAGTTAAGGTAGATAAAGAGATATCTGATTTTATATTATAGTTCTCGGTAAGATATTCAAAACAGTCTATGTAGGACTCAACTAGAGGCTTATTTAGTTGTACTTCGATTTTGTCGTTGGCTTGAGATGATCCCTGTATGTATACCTCAACCCTACCTCTCTCGAGTCTATCCTGAATGCGCTTTCTTAAATCCTCCTCTAAAAAACTAATGACTTTTGGAAGTCTTATATTGATATCCAAATATCTGTGATTTAAGGTCTTTATCTCAACAGTAAACCCTAGGCCCTGATTCTCAACCTTGGCCCTTCCAAACCCGGTCATACTCCTTGCCATGGTCCTCTTCCTCTCCACAATCTGCAATAATCCCTTTATACCAGGGGACCTTTTCCTTGTATTATAGCACAAAGCCTTACTATTTAAAACTTATCTTTTCTTGATGGGGATACTATTTCAGTTATAGGTACCAATAAAAGATAAAAGATTGGGGGATCGATACCCCCAACCTTTTAGGTAGCCTTATTGGTTCAATTCATTTTGTAAAATATTCTACTATACCCAAGTACATACCCTTTGCAGCGTTTTCTCGGGTCCGTTCTTGATTTAATAGTCTCACATCGTCTGGGTTGTTAACAAACCCAATCTCCATCAAGACAGACGGTAGATTTTGTTCCCTAAGTACATGAAAATCCTTCTTAAAGGGTGTAGTCCACCTTCCCTTGAAATCCGTATTATCCCGGGTATTCTTCAACATAGCCTTGGCTAACTTTAAGCGCTTGTTATCGTTATAGTTCGTGTAGTAGTTCTGATTTGTTGCATAGCCGTTGTCGGAGCTGCTGTCCCTATAATATACTTGGACTCCGGAAGCTGTAGTTGTTCCGCCGCCACCCATTGCATTACAGTGTATAGCGATAAAAATCATATCATTATCGTATTTTGCCCTGGTAAGATCAAAGATTTCCTTGAGCTTTTTGTTAATGATGTTCTTACCGCCGCTGGTGCTGGAGGGTACATAGATACCAGTTCTGGATTTTAATGTCGGATTGTTTAGATTATTCTGCAATAGCCTTGCCTTATCCTTTAGGTCAGTAATCTGAATTTCAATTCCAGATATTTCTAATTCAAGATTGGCAATATCCTTCGCCAGCTTAGGTATCTCGTCTTCCAACCTGGATATTTCATCCTCTATAGCCTTCTCGCTGGATTTAAGGTTGTTCAAATCCTTATTCAGTACATCCAGCTCGGATTGCTTTTTGGAAACATCCTTTTCAGCCTCCGTTACGGTTTCATCCTGTTTCTCAATGTCATCGCTAAGCTTCTTAAGGTCACCTAACAGTGCTATTACTTCGTCAATGGATGAGCTTCCGTTGGCCAACTCGAATAGTTCTCCTTCTGCATCCTTTAAGTCTTTTTCCTTTTCTGCTAAGGATTCTTTCAGGATATAGTATTCCTCTGATCCCTCTTCACAGGATTCAATCTGTGCTTTAAGACCGGATATCTCACCTTTAAGCTCATTTATTGTATTAAGAAGGACTTCAATTCCGGCTATAGTATTTTTTAAATCCTGTAGGGACTCATATCCCATGTTATTCATTTGTAAAATCAAGGCATTTAATTTACTATTTAGCTGTTCTAAATTGGCCACTGCACCTGAGAGGTCGTCCTCTTTCGCTTGTATCTTTGGTTGAAGCTGGATAATAGCGGTTTGGACAGCTATATATTCGTTCTTCTTAGCATCCAGTTCTTCACCCTTAGTTAGGGATTCAGCAGTCTTAGCATTCTTTTCATCCATCAATGCCTTCTTTTGGGCTTCCTGATCCTTTATTTCCAGATCCACTATGTATTTATTAACAAAGGCAGTTCTATAGTAGAGATATGAATACTCATCCTTTGTTCTGGTCATAAGGACCTTGGCACCGGCTTGTTCCAGCATTCGTTTGAGCCTCAAGGCCATATCAAGGTTAAATGTCTTTTCCAGGTTACCGTTCCAGGCTGCCCCAGAATCCATGCCCCCGTGTCCGGGATCCAGGATAATGGTTTTACCCGAAAGTTGACCTTTTTCCGGTACAAACTCTTTATACTCAGGTTCTTTTGGAACCGTTCCCGGCGTTGCCGAGTTAAGTTTTGCCCTTGTAGCGGGGCCAACTACTCCGTCTCTGGCTAATCCATAAGCCCCTTGAAAAGCAAGGACCCCGGCCAATGTTTTTGGACCAAAGGACCCATCTACTTCGCCCACATCAAATCCTAAATAATTCAGTTTTTCCTGCAAGTATCTCACCTGGGTACCCTTGTCACCCCTCCGTAGGGTCTGGGTAACAGGCGGTATTTCCTTTGTAGGTGGAGTTTCCGGCTTTGGATTCTCCGGTTTTGGGTCTTCCGGTTTTGGATTTTCTGGCTTCGGGTCTTCGGGCTTTGGTTTAGTCGGTGAAATTGAATTAAGCTTTGCCCTGGTAGCGGGACCTACTACTCCATCTACGGCAAGACCATTGGCCTTCTGAAATGCGCGGACCCCTGCCAGTGTCTTTGGACCAAAGGAACCATCCACCTCTCCAACGTTAAAACCTAGCGCATTGAGTTTCTGTTGCAAATACTTTACCTGCGTTCCCTTACTGCCCCGCCTTAGGGTCTGAGTAACAGGTGGTATTTCCTTCGTAGGTGGATTCTTCGGTTTTGGATCTTCTGGCTTGGGGTTCTCTGGTTTAGGATCGCTGGGTTTGGATTGTGATGGGGTTGCTGAATTCAACTTTGCCCTGGTAGCGGGACCTACTACCCCATCTACGGCAAGACCATTGGTCTTCTGAAATGCGCGGACCCCTGCCAGTGTCTTTGGACCAAAGGAACCATCCACCCCTCCAACGTTAAAACCTAGCGCATTGAGTTTCTGTTGCAGATATTTTACCTGCGTTCCTTTACTGCCTCTGCGAAGGGTTTGTGTAACAGGTGGGATATTATTAGCACGTGATGAGTCCGAATCTTGTGACTCTGGTTTTGGATCCTGTGGTTTGGATTTAGCTGGTGTAATTGAATTGAGCTTTGCCCTTGTTGCCGGACCTACCACTCCATCCCTCGCCAAACCATGAGCCTTCTGAAATGCAAGCACCGCCGCCTTTGTTTTTGGCCCAAAGGAGCCGTCCACTTTACCTGCATTAAAACCTAGGGAATTTAGTTTCTCTTGTAGGATTTTTACCTGGGCGCCTTTGCTGCCCTGGCGTAAGGTTTGGGTAATAGTAGAGGATGCGGCATTTAGTTGATCAGTAAATATAAATACTTGCCCTAAGAATATCAAGGTTACTAAACCAAAAATGAACATCCTTGTTGTCATTTTCCTTGACACTTCTTCACCCCCTTTGCAATTGTTTAGCTGCTATTACAATTCTATTAAAACACTTTGTAGGATTGTAAAGCACTTTACATAATTAAAACACATTTTGTCGAAATAATCAAGTTTAACCAAAAAAAACCCCTTTTCCATAGATAGGGGTTGATCTGATATTTATTATAGTTATGTCTGACGACTTATTGTTCCATAGTTGCTAAATACTCAATGGAAGTTATCTCATCATCCTCCACTAAAAATACCAGTTGGGATTGCCCTGATTCGTATTTATAGGTGTTGAGTTCTTTGGTATAATCATCACCATACTTTTCTATCAGGCTATCCAGATCGGAATATAGGTAGATACCCTCCTTGGTTGAAACGCTATCGTCAAGAATTACCACTGACAATACGTAATCGACTCCTTCTTTCTCATAGGTGAGTATTTCAAAACCACTGTAGGTATAAATTTTTTCCATACCAGGTAATGCGCAACTTTCCGCTTCGAAGTATTCCATGGGCTCACCCAATTTCTCAAGGATGGGTTCCATTTTAGAATGCATCGCTATGGTTACACCGTTAAATACAAATTCATATCCCTTCTCTTGATCAACTTCCTGATTTTCCTGGCTGTCCGCTGGGTTCTGACCCTCTTGAATATCCTGTGAATTTCCCTTAGTACCATCTACAGGCATATCCCCAGCAGCATCACCGGATGTATTCCCACCCTTACTACAGGCAGCTAGTAACAAGAGCAATACCATTGATAAAATAAAAAACCTTTTCATCTCTATTCTCTCCCTTAAATTCCATAATGAGATACCACAATATCATCACGCTTAACCGTATTAGGTTTTTAGCCTTAACCTATTCCCGTTTTTCTACACCCAGACTCTTGAGATAGCCGTATTCCTCGAGCTCCCTCAACTGCTTTTCTTTCATACTATAATAAAATTCTACCTTCTCATCCCATACTTTTTTTATCTCCTCGTCCCCTCTTCTGTCTTCCAAACCATAAGTCTTCCTTAAGATGTCACCGAAATATACTGCCATCTTCTCTGCCCCATATAAGTTCAGATGGAGACCGGCATCATAAGTATCTACATTATAATCAATACCTATCTCATCGATCAAATCCAGGAAGTTTATATACATGAGATCATGTTTATTGGCATACTCGCGCATTTGCTCATCCCATTCATCATACCAATAGGGATATATGCTAGGAGCTTTCATCAATACCAAATCTATGTCGTTTTCTTTACATAGCTCTACCATACGGTCTAAATAGTAATAGGATCTTTCCCCGAACTGGTAATTTGAGAGCTTTCTCCCTTTGGGTATAGATTTCACGGGTTCAACATCTACCCTCATGTAGTAACCATTATGGGAAATCTTGTCCTTTTTGAAGAGGTACTTGAAATCCTCACTAGTCAGCTCACTCCATCTGGAATGATACCTAAGCAATGGAAATATATACTCAATCAAATTCTCATCATCCATCATAGAAGCCTTTACAGCTTTTATTTTTTCCTTAGAAAGCTTCATTCCGTCCAGATTTAGACGATTATAGGCTTCCTTCTGGGGTTCATCATATTTCATAGCCAATACGTTGAATACAACCACTTTTGGCTTCTCATACTTTAATGTTTCCTCTAACAGGTAATATGATTGCCATATGAGCTGTTGAGCACCCCCACGTATAAAGCTGGTAATTCCATATTCCTCCCATAAGGTAATAGGTGAAATGTTTTCGTAAACCTCACAATCCCCAATAAAAATCACATCATGGTCTGTCTTCTCATGATAATATTCTTCAATTAAGGAGCCTTCGACTATGGCAGTGACATACTTTGGTACCAGCAGCTTTTGTAAAAACCATAATGTTATAAATAAAAAACAAACCGTCCCAATTTTAAGTCCTATCCCCTTTTTATTCATAACACCCTCCTAGAACTGATTGTAAATAAACTGACTGGAATCATAACCTACGCCATAGGCTCCAAAAATAAGAATTATAATGAACATAAAAGAATATACCGCATATCGAAGCAGATCAGATCCCTGGGCAAGCTTTAATCTCACACTTCCCTTTCTCTGGGCAAGACTTACGCCAAGGAGTGCAATAAGTCCCATGAATAGGACCCAATAGTCTGCCATGCTCAGCCCAAGTTCTAAAAGCGCTCCCCCGAACAACTCACGGTAATTGAAAACCGTAAACATTGAGCCAAACATTCTAAAGGTGGTAGGTACATCCCTATAACAATCAAACATTCTTATTGAGCTCATGAGAAGTACAGTGCGTAACACTTGGAACAATCGAAAGCCAAAGGTATTCCCGACTTTAAACTTGCTGTGGAACCAAGTATAAAATGGTTCCAATTCCTGGGATATAATAATTACCACGCAATTTGCCATACCCCAGGCTATAAAGTTCCAACTGGCACCATGCCAAATACCGGTTACAAACCAGACGGTAATAGTAGATATATATACAGGTATACGCCTACCTATTGCACCGCCAAAACGTTCCCTTGTGAACTTAAACACCTTCATCATAGGCTTACTGACGGAGATAGGGTAAAATAAATAATCCCTAAACCATGTGCCCAGAGTAATATGCCACCTTCTCCAATACTCCGCTATGGATTTCGAAAAATAAGGTCTGTTAAAGTTCTCCTTAACCTCTATACCCAACACCTGGGCTATACCTATGGTAATATCGATTCCACCCGTGAAATCGGCATAAAGTTGGAATGCATAAAATAGCATCCCTACCAAAGCAAAAGCCCCTTGGTATACTTCCGGATCACGTATTATGGTATTGACAGCAACCAGTATACGGTCCGCTATGACCAATTTCTTAAAATATCCCCACATTATCCTCTGCATGCCAAAGCTGAAATTCCTATGCTCAAAGCTATGCTCTTTGAAGAGCGTTCTGGATAGGTCATCAAATCTACTAATTGGCCCTTGCACGAGCTGGGGAAAAAAGGATACAAACAAAGCGAGTTTGAAAATGTTCTTCTCCGGTGGGTACTTACCCCTATATACGTCTATAATATAGCCCATTGTTTGAAAGGTATAGAAAGAAATACCCATAGGCAGGGCTATATCTAAAAACGATAACTGGCCTTGCCCTCCGAAGGCTTGAAATATAGCATTCAAGTTAGCTATGGCAAAGTTAGAGTATTTTACTACGGCCAAAATCCCAAAGTTCAATAGCAGACAAGCCACTAGCCATCTCCGCATCCTACCTTTCATCATATCCCTGTATGCCCTTTTATCAGCCCTCGACAGATCCTCCTTGTACTTGGCCAAATACTGGGCTTGAGTTTGATTCAGCTTATCAATCCTTAAGCTAATTATATAGGTGGAAACGGTTGTAAATACAATATAAAGTATATATTTAGGGCCGGCAAACAAATAAAAAACATAGCTGGCTAATAGAAGCAACATCCACTGATATTTTTTGGGAATAAGGTAATATACTATGAATAAAATTGCTATAAAAGCTATAAAACCATAAGATGCAAACAGCATATTATCCCCCTGTTAATCCTAATCCGACAGACGCTCAATTAGTTCATACATTGCCTTGGCGGAATTAAAGTTCTCCGGTATTATTTCGTCCGGTGGTATGGTAACTCCAAATTCCATCTTGATCTCTGATATCAAAGCAATTATATCAAAGGAATCCAGTATGTTACTATCAATTAAAGTATCACAAGTTCTAAAATCCACATCGGGATGCATTTCCTCTAAAATTTCTAATAATTCTTCCATTTTATTTGGTCCCCCTTTTGTTCTTTGCATAATGTTCTTTTAAGAAAACTCGATCTATCTTCTTGTTGGCGGTTAAAGGCATCTCATCCAAGGCTCTTATAATGTTTGGAACCATATACCTAGGAAGCCGTTGTTTTAAGGCAGTGGCCAAGTCCTTCGAATCTATATCACCAACATAATAGAGTTCTATCTTTTCGGTTTCTTCCCGATAAATACAACAGGCACTCTTAATGCCTTCTATCAAATTAACGTTATATTCAATTTCTCCTAATTCGATACGATGACCCATATGTTTAATCTGGTGATCCTTGCGGGATATAAACATTAATTCTCCTCTTTCGTTATATCTGCCTAGATCCCCTGTCCGGTATATGAGCTCAGGATAAGCATCGTTTAGCGGATTCTGTACAAATACCTCCTTGGTCCTTTCCGGATCGTTGTAATAACCCAGGGTTAGGGATGTCCCCCTTATACATATTTCTCCTGCCTCACCCTTGGGAGGTATCCGATTATTATCATCCAGCAATATAATATCGGTGTTTTTAAAGGGTCTGCCTATGGGTAGAACCTCATCATCATTAAACTCACGGTCCACTATAAAATAACAGCTCATACCCGTAGCTTCCGTAGGCCCGTAAAGGTTAATAAACTTAGCATTTGGTAAGGCCTTTCTCCAAAGATTAAACTGCTTCATTGGAAAGACTTCGCTACCAAAGGCAACAGTATGGAGATACTTAGGGACTGTCTTGTCCAGCACACCAAAGGCCGATATCATTGTCAAAGCGGAAACCACCCAGCATATGGTGTTGATCTTATGTTCATTCAAGTATTCAACAAGCCTAATGGGGAACATAAACAAGTTCTTTGGAATAATATAGGCGGTTGAACCAAACTTTAGGGTGGGATATAGTTCCTTTAAACAGGCATCAAAATACAAAGGCGTTTGATTCCCAAAGACCGTATCCTCATTAAAACCCAAGACTTCGGATAAGTTCTCAATATAGTCAATTACTGAGCGGTGACAAGCTACAACCCCCTTTGGTATTCCCGTCGATCCAGATGTAAATACTACATAAATAGGATCTGTATCTATTGAAGCTTGTCGTATCCTACCAATAACTTCTTCGTCTATAGGGGTTTTGACAATATCGTCATAGAGATATATTCCCCCGTCATATTGGAAGGTTTCTACGATATTTCTGGTTGTTTCATCGCATATTATTGCCCTGGGATTTAGATTTTTTAAAATTAGCTCGATACGAAAACGGGGCATTTCCTCATCAATTGGCACATAAAAGTTACCGCCATAGACTACCCCATAAAAAGCTACGATGGCTTTGGGATGCCTGTTCATAAAGACAACCACTGGTTCTTTGTAAACGCCTTGGCGATTCAAAAAGGTACCTATAGCCCTTGCCTGATCGTAAACCTCCCGAAAACTTATCCCAGTCTCACCATTGGAATATGCGATCTTATCAGGAACCCGCTTTACGGTATAATCCAGATATTCCAGTATATTAGTTTGCATGTCCTCACCCTCAATTTGAAATCAAACTATAGTATTGTTTTTTTAATGGCCTATGGCAGTAAAGTATAGATGCCTTGGCCAGTACCTCCATCACATCTATATAGCCTGCGCCTATAGAAAAGTCTCTTTTTATTAGTGACAATTCAGTACAACCCAAAATAATAATCTCTGCACCGCTGTCCCGTAATCCCTTGGAGATTTGGTTAAACAGTGCTATATCGACAGGGCGTCCCGCCTTGATATCATCGTAAATAATCTTCATCACTCCCCTTTGTGCACAGTTGGAGGGAATGATATAGTCAATTCCGACAGTGGATAAGCTGCCTTGAAATAAGCCACCAGCTAAAGTCCCATCGGTGGCAAGAATCCCCACTTTTTTTACACCTAGCTCCTTTAAATGATTCGCCGTCTCAGTCACAGCATCTACAACGGGGACATCAATAAGCCTGGCCAGATCATTATAAAAATAATGTGCTGTTATACATGGAATAGAAATATAATCTGCTCCCAGCTCCGCAAGCTGTTTTCCTATTAATGCCATGGCTTCAACAGGGTTTTCATTACTTTTTCCTAATATATATTTTGTCCTGTCGGGTATAGAAGGGCAATTGAATATTATCATCTCCAGGTGTTCCTGGTCATTTTGTACATCTGTCATATTTACTATGAGTTCCATAAAATATGCCGTTGCCATAGGCCCTAACCCGCCAATAACCCCTAGTTTCATTTATTGATCAACTCTTTCGTCAGGAATTTAATAGCTATTCTTCTGGGGTAGCGGGATATTTGTTTCTATCCCATACATGACTGTTCTTGTTCTTTTTGGAATATGCTTCAAGCTGGGCATCGGTTAACATAAAGAATTCTCCGCCGGTTCTTCGAGGAGTTGTATCGTAGTGATACCAACCGTTCCCCAGATTGACCATACTCCAGTAATGCCCACCACCCTTTTTAACGATGTCCAAATTATCTATTCCTGCTCTGGTTAAAAGTGCCTTAGCAGTTCCGAAAAAGGCATAACAATCTCCTTTAGCATTCTTTATCCCATCGTAGGCAGCCCTTACCCAATCTGTATTATTCTCATAGTCGTTAACATATTTTATATGGGCTCTAGTCCAATCATATATTGCCCTTGCCTTTTCCCTTTGTGACATACCCTCTTTAATAATGTTTGCCAAAATTTGGTCCGCTAAAACATTAACTTCATCTTCACTCACATAATTTTTGGGCTTTTCCTTTACTATAAAGTTAATAGTCTTTGTTGCAGTATTGCCTGAGGAATCCGTTGCTTTGTATGTGACCGGATAAGTGCCCGGCTTCTTAAGATTTACTGCACTGCTATCTATATTTAGGTCCACATTTTCATCTCTATTATCGGTGACGGTGACGTGTTTTCTGTATGAAACCTTTTCTCCTACATAAACCAGCTTTTCGTTGTCCCCTACGATTACCGGTGGTTCTGTATCCTCCACTATTACAAGAGGTGCTTTTAGTTCTGTTTGATTGCCACTAGTATCAACCAGAAGAATGGATACTTCCTGAGAACCCACCTTGTTGAAATTGGGTTTTTCTTTATAGGAAACTGTCACTTCAGAGTGATCCTCGATATTCTCTACGAAGCTTTGAGCATCCAACTCATCGCCAAGCCATATTTCCTGCTGCACAACATCGGCCTTGGGTGGTATGTCATCAACTATTTGTAGTCTCGATGTAAATTTCCTTCCATCACAATTGATCACAATGTCATACTCACCCGGATGGTTCAGATCTATGTCGGAGACATCGGTAACGAAGTCGCCCGTAAATTTTTCATCCATTAAGAATAGTCCAATATCCAGTAATTCTGTGCCGACACCAACTTCTACCAGTTCATGTACCATCCCTATAGAAAGCTTGGCTGTTAATTGGGTCTCATTACCCCCTGAATCTTTTAAAACTATAATAATATCCTGATCTCCTATAAATTCGAAATCGGGCTTTTCCAAATAACTAATCTCAACCGTTGTTGCATCAACTATATTTTTTACAAAGGAACTTGCCTCAACAGTCTTCCCAAAGGGTATTTTCTGATAAACCACCTCAGCTGTAGGAGGGATGGTATCCACTATATTGAGAGTTGATGTGTATACCCTTCTCCCAATGCGTATTTTTATCTCATATTGACCCGGCTTAGTCGTATCAACGGTTGACATGTCCGTTACAAAAGTGCCTTCTACATTATCGCTCTTTATAAAATGAGATAGATCGATGACATCTATCCCCGCCTCCAATGTCACACTACGATAAACCTTGTTTGATGCATAGATCCTGGTTGCAATCAATAATATAACAACAAGCAAAATAATGAAAAACCTTTTACTAACCCTTCTGCTGCCTATACGCATGTTCTGATACCCCTTATCTTAACTGTTAACATTCTACTAAAACTATTATATAAATGCAAGGTGTTTTGCTATGTTTACACTATGTTAATTAATAGTAAGAACACCTGTTTTCTCTAACAATCTAATCATAGCATTGAATTAAATTGACTTTCGTCTATAATTCTAACTCCCAGCTCCCTTGCCCTGTTGAGCTTGCTGCCTGGATTTTCTCCGGCCAGTACATAGTCAGTTTTTTTACTGACACTGCCTACAACCCTACCTCCCCGTTCCTCTATAAGGG
>DGDX01000082.1 GCA_002385665.1 Firmicutes bacterium UBA3941 | reverse complement strand
ATCATCCCCAAACAGGTCGTGATCTTGAAAAATATCATCGTAACTATGGCTATGATTTATATTTATCGATGACTCCACGTAAGCTTTATCTGGTTCATCAACTAATATTTCATTTTCAGTAATTTCTGTTGCTTCCAATTCCTCAACATCAGGAACAGCTGCTTCTGATGTTTCAAATGCAGCAGTTTCTACCGTTTCCAGAGCGTCGTTTGGTATATCTACCTGATCACCTTTTACCATAAGCATGGACTTATCATCTTCTTTTAGCTTATGGCCACAATAATAGCAATAGTTATGGTAAAACTGATTCCTTGTATTACATGATGGACAGAACATAGGCGATCTTCCTCCTTCTATAATATAGAATTCGCATATTTCACTAAAATTCCTTCTTTTATCTTAAATTTTTTGGTGAATGTTGGATAGAATTTTTCTTAGAGGGCTTTCGTTATAATCCCAAACATGATATCATAATATATATTGGCTTATGGATCGGATTGCGATATGATTTAGTTTCATATAATTATTGGATTGTTTGAGGAGCTGATGTTGTTGGATAATTTTCGTGAGGAATCTGTAAGTAAAGTGAACAGTGGTATGAATACCTTGATCTATGTACTTGCTTACGCTGGGATGATATTCTTTGGTTTTTTTGCATTGATGAATCTTATGTCAGTTTTAAATGGGAATTTTGACATATATGTTATTATTGGGACTTTAATCACCGGAGGTCTGGCCTATTTATGCTTTGTTGCAAGAAATAACCAAAGGGTCGAGTATGACTATACTTTTACCAATGGTATTCTGGATATAGCTAAAATCATAAATAATAGCAAGAGAAAGCGATTGCTTTCAACGGATATTAGAGAGTTCGAGATTATAGCACCTACCAGTGACGAGGGTTTTCAAAGAATACTACAACACGGTAATATTGAAAAAAAATATAATTTCTTTTTAAACCGCGGCGGTGGTCTTTATTATGGTGTATTTATACATGAGGGGAGAAAATCGCTGTTGGTATTTGAACCCAGCGAAACCCTGGTAAATATGTTTAAGATATATAATCCCAGAAATGTAAAAACTAAATGAAAATCCGCTTCCCCCTGAATCCCAGGGGGTTTTTAAATATGATATGATCTTGTAATATATCAGGTGGAAGGATAAACTAGGGAATGGATTGTAAAAACAATCTCTATGGTTAGTATGATAAAGGAGCACGGTAATAATGCGACAGATTTATTTGGATAATGCGGCTACTACGCCATTACTACCCGAAGTAAGGGACGAGGTTATAAGGTCGCTGACCGAGGATTTTGGAAATCCCTCATCCTTGCATCGGTTGGGACTCCAATCCGAGCGGAGAATAAAAGAATCTCGAAACTCCATTGCACAGCTCATGAATGTACCGGCTGACAGTGTGATCTTTACTTCCGGGGGCACCGAAGCGAATAACCTGGCTATACTGGGAACGACCAGGGCTAGAAAGAGATACGGCAATCATTGTATAACTACTCAAATTGAACATTCTTCGGTATTGAACACCTTTGCTTACTTAGAGAGTGAAGGCTGGGACGTAAGTTATTTACCAGTTGATAATCAAGGGCTTTTAGATTTAAAGGATCTGGAAAAAGCCATAAGAAAGGATACTGTCCTGGTTAGCATTGGACATGTCAACAGCGAGATTGGATCCGTCCAACCTATTAGCAGGATAGGTCAATTTCTGAAGGCCAATTACCCGGATATAATATTTCATAGCGATGCAGTTCAATCCTTTGGCAAAATCAGGCTAAGACCGGTAGATTGGGGGATTGATCTATTGAGCGCCAGTGGGCATAAGGTTCATGCTCCCAAAGGCATCGGTATCCTATATATAAAAAAGGGAACTCCCCTTACCACTCTTCAATGGGGGGGCGGACAGGAAATGGGGATACGGAGCGGTACGGAGAACTTAACCGGTATTGTGGGGTTTGGTAAAGCTGCTCAACTGATTTATGAGTTTATGGATAGGGAAGATGATACAATACGCAAAATGAAGATGACGCTGGCAAAGGGCATATCAGAAGCGGTGCCGGAAGCGGTAATCAATGGGCCCAGGCCGGATGAAGGGGCTCCTCATATTCTAAACATCAGTATACCTGGCATCAGAGGTGAAACTCTGCTTCATGTTTTAGAGTCCCATGGAGTATATATAAGTACCGGTTCGGCTTGCTCGTCCCGAAGGACAAAAATAAGCCATGTTCTGGAAGCCATTGGGGCTCCTATTCAAATAGCAGAGGGTGCGATACGCTTAAGCCTTTCCTATATGAGCGATCCGGAGGAGCTTTTGTTGGTGCCCGATATATTGAGAAAATCCGTGGATCAAGTTAAAAGATTTACCAGGAGGTAACATATATGGAGAAATTGATACTCGTAAGATATGGAGAAATATATTTGAAAGGTCAAAACAGACCCTTTTTTGAGAGGACCTTAGTAGATAATATAAAGAAAGTATTGGGGAATTATGATAACCCCAAAGTATTTAGGAGCCAGGGCAGGATTTATATAGAGGAGATCCCTGTAGAGAGGGCGGTTCTTGACGCCTTATCCAAGGTATTCGGGATAATTGGAATCAACCCGGCTTGGAAGACTGAGAAGGACCTGGATTCTATAAGGACCATGCTTAAGGTTATTGTAGAAGACGCCCTGGGGAAGACCAGCGGAGAGAATCCAACCTTTAAGGTAGAGTCACGGCGTGCGGATAAGACCTTTCCCATGGGTTCTATGGACCTAAACAGGGAGATGGGGGCTTTTATCCTTCAGAACTTCCCAAAGCTGAAGGTGGATGTACACAATCCTGATATAAGGATAAACCTGGAGATAAGAGAACATGCCTATGCCTATCATGAGAATATTCCGGGGGCAGGTGGTATGCCGGTAGGTACCAATGGCAAGACGGCCTTACTCCTATCTGGGGGGATAGACAGCCCTGTGGCAGGATGGATGATTGCGAAAAGGGGAGTACGGTTGACCGCCGTTCATTACCACAGCTTTCCTTACACCAGCGACAAGGCAAAGGAGAAGGTGATAGATCTGTGTAGACTGTTGACCTATTATTGCGGTCCTATAAGGCTGCATGTAGTACCTTTTACCGAAATACAACAGGAGCTGTATGAAAAATGTCCGGACGGTCTCCTTACTGTATTGATGAGAAGGTTTATGATGAGGATAGCTGAAATAATTGCTAAAGAGGATGGGGCTCAGGCCTTGGTAACCGGGGAGAGTATAGGACAGGTAGCCAGTCAGACCTTAGAGGCCTTGGCCTCTACAGACGATGCCGTATCCCTGCCGGTATTCAGACCCCTGATTGGAATGGACAAAAAGGAAATAGTAGAAATAGCTGAAAAAATAAACACCTACGAAACCTCGATATTGCCCTATGAAGATTGCTGTACAGTGTTCGTACCCAGACATCCTGTCACAAAACCAAAGCTGGACAAGGTGAGACAGGCCGAAACCTTGGTAGATGGAGAGGCATTGATTGAAAGGGCATTGGAGGGCGTAGAGATTCATGATCTATAATTTTATACGTTATCCCATCGATATGATACCCTGACATATAGGTCTAAACCTCCATTCATAGGAATATAATGTGAAGTGAATATGGAGGTGGTAGCATGAATATTTGGGGTATTAGAAAATATGGGTATATAATTTTCTATATATTACTAGTAGTCGTACTTTATGCTACCATGAATGGGAACAAAGAGGAGAATATTTTAAGGAATGATACCAGCGAAGCCAGCATAGTTTCAGGACAAGAATCGGAATATGACATTTTTATTGATCTGACCGAATCTATGTTATATCTATTTAAAGGAAATGAGCTGATAAAAAAGTATGCAGTAGCTCAGGGAAAAGAAAAAAGCCCTTCTCCGATTGGAATATGGGAGATCACATCCAAAGCCCGGAATTGGGGAACAGGTTTTGGAACCAGGTGGATGGGTATTAATGTACCTTGGGGGATCTATGGTATCCATGGAACCAACAAGCCATATTCCATTGGGCAAAGGGCATCTGCAGGATGTTTTAGGATGCATAACTCTGATGTTGAGGAGTTGTATGATATCGTTCCATATAAGACAAAGGTTTATGTCTACGGTGGGCCATACAAAAATCTCGGCAGTCATCTGGAAGTTTTGTCACCGGGGGACAGAAAATCCCATGTTTTGGAAGTCCAGCTCAGACTAAAGGCCAAAGGTTATTATGAAGGTGCAATCGATGGCATATATGGGGAGGGGATGAAACAGGCCCTCCTTAAATTTAAAAAAGACAATGGCCTACCCAATACCCATTATGTGGATAAGGAGTCCTATGAGGCTTTGGGAATACTGCAGTTTGAATAAAGGAACCCCCAAAGAGAGTTTGGCCTTAAAAATTACCTTAACAAGTAAATTTACCCACTCTTTTTGGGGGATACTAATATCATAGACTGTACGGAAGAAAAGACCCTATTCAGTAAGTTTTCTAGAAACTAGATTAATGATTTGATTAATGCATTCATTCAGATTAACCTTTAATGATAACTTTTTATCTCTGCTGACAATTTCGCAACAGTTTTCCTTTAGGTTTCTCGGGCTGATAATAACCCGAATCGGAACCCCAAGTAAATCTGCATCAGAAAACATCACACCGGCACTAACACTTCTGTCATCATAGATAACTTCAATACTTTTATCTACTAGCTGGTTATATATGTTATCAGCTAACTCTCTAATATTATGATCATCTGCACGGACAGCGCACAGGTGAACCTGCCAGGGAGCTATTGGCATAGGCCATATAGGGCCATATTCATCGTGGTGAGCTTCACATACGGCAGCCGCAAGCCTGCCAATACCTATACCATAGCAACCCATAACCGGGTATTTTCTATTGCCGTTTTCGTCAAGATAGGTCATATTCATCGCTTCTGTATACCTTGTACCAAGTTGAAAAATGTTACCAACCTCTATACCTCGACTGATTTCCAAAGTGTTGTTTTTGCAGTATGGACAAGTTCCATTGCCAGTTACCTTTGCGGCATCAATATAATCTACCTTGCCAAGGTCACGACTAATATCAAAACCTGTATAGTGGTGATCAACTTTGTTGGCACCGCAAATAAGATTGTTGGTGTTTTCGAGAGACCTATCGAACAGGACTTCACAATCGGTATCCAGCTTATATGCACCTATAAATCCAGCAGACAAACCATGTTCGTTGTTTATCTCGGCTGGATAAATATCACAACCCAAAATGTTCTTTAGCTTAGCTTCATTAACCTCATAATCTCCCCTTATAAACAAAACAACAGGTTTATTATCGCTTTCTTTTTGATATACAACCGCCTTACAAGTTTTATCTGGAGTGGTGTTAAAGAAGCTGCAGACATCATCTATTGTATTAATGTTTGGAGTGTGGACCAGGGTTAATGGGTTGGACACCTCATCTTTTGTATTATTAACAATATTTTCTGCAGCATCCATATTGACTCTATAATTGCATGACTTACAGATTACAATAGAATCTTCTCCAACAGGATTTAGAAGCATAAATTCGTGAGAAAGATTTCCACCCATCATCCCTGAGTCTGACGCAACGGAAACAACCTGTGGTAAACCAACGCGTTTAAAAATTCTTTCGTATGCCCTGTGACACTTGTCATAGTAGTCTTCCAAATCAGCTTGGGATGTGTGAAAAGAATAGGCATCTTTCATTGTAAATTCACGGACTCTGATTAACCCGCCTCTTGAGCGAGCCTCGTCCCGAAACTTGGTTTGGATTTGATAAATCATAAAGGGGTATTTGGTATAACTTTGAGCATATTCTCGTACAAGGTGAACAGCCGCTTCTTCGTGGGTCATACCCAGTACATATTTGCCGCCATTTCTATCACTAAAGCGCAGGAGCTCACCACCAACACTATCATACCTACCCGATTCCTCCCAAAGGCTTGCAGGTAACACAACAGGAAAGGAGACCTCCTGTCCGTCTATCTTGTCCATTTCCTCCCTAATAATCTGCTCAATTTTCATGACAATTCTCTTTAGTGGAGCAAAGGATGAATATATACCGTTTGCAACATATTTTATATAGCCACCTCTTACCATAAGTGCATGGCTGTCAATAAGACAATCGGACGGTCTTTCCTTAAAGCGCTCTCCAACCAAATTTGCTAATTTCATGTATATACCTCCTAATCTCTATATATAAAAAGCCCTAAGCAGCCTAACAGGTTACTTAGGGCGAACTATTCATAGTCCGTGGTACCACCTAAATTCGGAAAAAATTCCGCACTTTCAAGTACAAGATCTTATCTGATACTTGCTCTCTATCACGGGAGAACCCGGTGCAGCTTACTAACTATTTCGGCCCACAGCTCAAAGAGGGGTTAGGCATTTCTTCAATAAAGGCTCGCACCAACCGCCTTCTCTCTGAATATCCAAAATGCTTACTATTTCTTATCCTAGCTTTATGTATTCAATTTGCTATATTGTATTATGACCCTGATGTTTTGTCAATATTAGCAGGAAATGATAGCGATAAATTCCAGAGAAGTAGTATTTATATCAGTCATCGATATGGCTTTCATTTTAGTCTAATTTTTTACGGACAAGCCCAAAAATTTCATTGACACCTCACTTCATTATTGGTAGAATCATACTATAACATATGAACATATATTCATATGATTGGGGAGAGATATAATGAAAACCGATAAGGATGACATTCAAACCTGTGGATACACAATTATTCACGAGGATGTAGTAAATGATGTAAGGGAAAAGATGTTAGCAGATGAGACCATTATATCACTGGCTGAATTTTTTAAGGTTTTTGGAGATCCGACACGTTTAAATATCCTGTACGCTCTATCCATTTCGGAAATGTGTGTTTGTGATTTGGCAGCACTGTTATCCATGAGCCAGTCTGCCATCTCCCATCAGTTAAAGGTTCTTAGACAAGCTAGATTGATCAAATATAGAAGGGAAGGGAAGGTTATTTATTATTCCCTTGACGATGATCATATCAGACAAGTATTTGCTCAAGGCCTGGCCCATGTAAATGAATAATTGGCTATTCTATACTTCAGGAGGGGGTTTACATGCAGCAAAGATTCAAACTAATTTTAGAGGGGTTAGATTGCGCCAACTGTGCGCTTAAAATAGAAAATGGCATAAAAGGAATAGACGGAATAAATAATGCAACAGTGAATTTCTCAAACAAAACCATGATGATAGAATCAGATTGGGATAAGAATGCCATAATAGATATGGTTAGGGAGGCAGTAATGAAACTGGAACCTGGTGTCACTGTACTTGATAAGGACGGTGAAGAAGTACAGGATACAGGTATCATGAAAAAGGATTTACAAAGAAGATGGATTAGGCTAATATTTGGAATTATTCCTTTTATCATAGCCTTATTAGTGGAGTCCACATTCCCTATAAAATTTACCCTATTTCTGGTCAGCTATTTTGCCATTGGGGTGGATGTTTTAAAAAAGGCCGTAAATAATATTACTAAAGGGCAGATATTTGACGAAAACTTTTTAATGGCCATTGCAACCATAGGCGCCTTTATTATCGGGGAATACCCTGAAGGGGTTGCGGTTTTGCTGTTCTACCAGATAGGTGAGTTATTTCAGGATATGGCTGTTCACCGGTCCAGAAAGTCCATCGCGAACTTGATGGATATAAGACCTGATTTTGCAAATCTCAAAAAAGGAGAACAGGTTATCAAGGTATCTCCCACAGAAGTAAAGCCTGGGGATGTAATAGTCGTCAGACCCGGTGAAAAGGTTCCCATGGATGGATATATTATTGAAGGTCAATCGACCATGGATACTTCAGCCCTGACAGGCGAATCCATCCCCAGAGATGTGAAGGTTGGGGACGAAGTCCTGGGAGGCTTTATAAATACCAATGGACTATTGTGGATAGAGGTATCAAAACCCTTTGGCGAGTCTACTGTATCAAAGATCCTGGACTTAGTTGAAAATGCCGGTAGCAAAAAGGCACCGACTGAGAATTTTATAACCCGTTTTGCCAGGTATTACACTCCCTTTGTGGTATTTCTAGCCCTGGCTATGGCAGTTATACCACCCTTGGTAATGCCATCTGAAAGCTTTTCCGATTGGATTTACAGAGCCCTGATCTTTTTAGTAATTTCATGCCCATGCGCTCTTGTCATATCCATTCCCCTGAGCTTTTTCGGCGGAATAGGAGGGGCATCCAGACGTGGTATTTTAGTAAAAGGTGGAAACTTTCTTGAGGCCATGACAGAGATCGATACCGTAATTTTTGATAAAACCGGTACCTTGACTAAAGGAATTTTTGCAGTTACGCAAATCAACCCAATTGAGGGAATCGGAAAGTCAGACCTATTGCATTATGCGGCATTGGGGGAAAGCCATTCGACACATCCCATCGCCAAATCCATTTTGCATGCCTATAGTGGGGAAATAGATGGGAGCCAGATAAAGGGATATAGGGAGATACCAGGACATGGTATAGTAGCCACAACGCAGGATCAAGAGATTCTGGCCGGTAACGAGGGGCTAATGCAGTCCAACAACATCGAATATAAAGCAATTGACGCCATTGGTACTATAGTGTATATTGCAGTAAATGGCCAGTATATGGGTAATATAGTAGTGTCTGATGAGCTAAAAACAGATGCCAAAAAGGCTGTTGCGGAGCTGAAAGGCTTAGGCGTGAAAACCTTGACCATGCTTACAGGGGATACCAGGAAGGTTGGTGAGCAGGTAGCCCGGGAACTGGGTTTGGATAAGGTATACTCACAACTCCTGCCTCATGAAAAGGTAGAGAAGCTGGAAGCCATAGCAAAAGGCAAAACCTCCAAGGGGAAACTGGTTTTCGTTGGTGACGGTATCAACGATGCACCCGTATTGGCAAGGGCTGATGTAGGAATAGCCATGGGTGGGCTGGGTTCCGATGCTGCTATAGAAGCTGCGGATATAGTTCTGATGACGGATGAACCACAAAAAATAGTAGATGCGGTTAGAATATCCAGAAAAACAAGAAGAATAGTATGGCAAAACATTGCATTGGCTCTGGGCGTAAAGGGAATCGTATTGCTTATGGGGGCCATTGGCCTTGCTACCATGTGGGAGGCGGTTTTTGCCGATGTGGGGGTAGCACTCCTGGCCGTATTGAATTCCATGAGGGTTATTCGTTAAGGTCCATTGTATAGGAACCGGATGAGAAGTTTTGTTATACTGTCTAAACATAATATCTTATAGTAATGGAGTATGGGATTATGGAAATTGCAGAACTCAAACGTCTATGGGGCGGATTTTGGCAGCTGGCAGATCCAAAGATATGGATTGCTTCCACGGTCCCCATGTTGGTAGGGGCCTCATTGTCCTATAGCGTAACAGGCGGATTCGATTTTCTATGGTTCATCCTTTCACTGATGGGTATCTACCTTATAGAAATAGGTAAAAATGCCATTAATGAGTATATAGACTACAAAACGGGTGTAGATAGAAATATAGCCCCGGAGAACAGAACTCCCTTCAGTGGCGGGAAAAAGACCATAGTCCAGGGCAAACTTACCCTGAGGGAAGTCATGTACATTGCTTTGGGTACCTTTGCCTCTGCCTGTGGTATAGGTCTGTTGATTGTGGTCTTTAAAGAACCAAGAGTTTTGTGGGTGGGTCTATTGGGAGTCCTTATATCCATATTCTACAGCGTTCCACCTTTGAAATTTGCCTACAGGGGATTGGGGGAATTTGCTGTTGGGTTTACCTTTGGACCCTTGATAACCTTGGGAATCTATTTGGTTATGTCCGGGAGATTTGACTTTAAAGTCATGATAGTCGGACTACCATTGGGATTCCTTATAGCCAACGTATTATGGATCAATCAATATCCTGACTATGAAGCGGATATGAAATGCAATAAAAAAAACTGGGTAGTAAGGCTGGGGAAAGAGAAGGGTATTCTGGTATATGGATTGCTGTTTATCTTGGCCTATGCCTCATTTATATTGGTTGCAGCGCTGTATAGGAACATTATATGGTTAATTGGTTGGATTAGCATACCCTTGGCTTTTAGGTCCGTTAAAATAGCCAGAAAGGAATTCAACAACATCCCAAAGCTAATTAAGGCAAATGCCGGTACTATAGGAATCTATCAGATAACGGGATTGGTTATGATAATTGCTTCTCTACTTACGAAGTAAGGCCTTCCAAAATTGCTATACCCGCATATCATAGAAAGTAGAATATGGTTATGGAAGGGGACGGAAAAGTATGAGCAGTAAAGGCAAGGTAAGAAGGGTTTTTCCCGGGGGTAACACTCCTATGGGGTTTCATTCTTTTTTTGATTACATTATCGGTGGGGATTATGTCAAACGCTATATAATAAAAGGGGGTCCGGGGGCGGGCAAGTCCACATTTATGGCCGGGATAGGAAGCCATATGCTGGATTTAGGCTTTGATCTGGTAGAATATCGGTGCCCAACAGATCCGGATTCTTTGGATGCCATATCCATACCGGAATTGGGGATTGCACTGTTGGACGGTACATCGCCCCATACTGTAGATCCTAGGAACCCGGGCATAACCGATGATATAGTCTGGTTGGGCCAGTATTGGGATGAAACCATACTGGCTAAATACAAGGAAGAGATTTTACAACTAAACAAACGGGGCGCCAGATTGTTTAAATCGGCCTATAATCACCTAAGAGAAGCCAGAATCGCCTATGATGAGTGGAGATCCTATGTTGAAGATGACTTTAACGAAAAAGAATATAACTCTGTCTTAAGGCAAGTGATGATTGACCTCTTTAAGGGCTATGAGGACTTTTCCACAAGGGAAGCACACCATACTCACTTCTTTGCGACAGCCATAAGCGGTAAAGGTATACGTAATTATACTAATAGCCTGGTTGAGCCCGATCATAAGGTCTATGCTTTTTCGGGCAGACCGGGATCGGGGGTGGGGAAGGCTATAAGCCGGTTAGCCCAGAAGGCCGAAGACCTGGGACTCTCTACCCAACAGTTTCATTCCCCAATAGATATTGGAGAATTGGATATCTTGATTCTTCCCCAATTGAAAAGAGTATTGGTCAATGTGAACCAAGTTCTGGGAAACAATATTTTAATTTTGGGGGACAGGTCCTTTGAGTCATATATAGACTTTGATGATTATTTAATGAATAAAGCTATCCTGGAGTTTGCAGATGATATGGGAGCGGCAAAAAAGCGTTTTTATCATCTGATAGATAGGGCGGTTGATTTTATATCCAGGGCAAGGGAAGTTCATGGGCAGTTGGAAAGGTATTATATTGAAGCCATGGACTTTAACGAAGTCAATGCCAAGAGAGAGGAAGTATTGAGAGAAATACTCAGACTGTCTGAAAATTCATAGAAGATTCTACATAAAGGGGGGATGGGCATTTTCACGCCATCAAATACGTGAATATTCATGCCCGGGCTAATGAACACAAGAATAGTGATAGGAAACAATTTAGATCCATGGAGAAACTTAGCAATAGAAGAATACCTATTAGAGGACGTAAAGCCCAAGGAATGCATACTTTACCTGTGGCAGAATCAAAATACTGTCGTAATAGGAAAGAATCAAAACGCTTGGAAGGAATGCCGAATACAGCTACTGGAATCAGAGGGGGGTAAGCTGGCTCGCAGAAGCTCCGGCGGTGGGGCAGTCTTTCATGATACGGGCAATCTCAACTTTTCATTTTTGGTGGATAAACGCTACTACGATGTGAACAAGCAATTGGAAGTCGTATTGGGTGCTGTAAATGACATGGGTATCAAGGCAGTTTTTAGCGGCAGGAATGATCTGACTGTAGATGATAAGAAATTTTCCGGAAATGCCTTTTGCTTCCGAAAAAGGTCTGCCCTACACCATGGCACTATTCTGATATCGGCCAATATGGAGAAATTGACCAGGTATCTGGAAGTGCCCGAGGATAAGATTCGTTCAAAAGGTATTGAATCCATAAGATCAAGAGTAGTCAATCTATGCGAGTACAACCCCGGACTGGATATACCAAGCATGATTCAAGGTCTGATAAAATCATTTGAGCGGGTGTACGGGCAGACCCAGGATATCAGATATGGGGAAGAGGGAATCGATCAGGATTCATTAAATAGGCTCAATGAGAAATACAAATCTTGGGAGTGGCGTTTTGGAGAGTCTCCTAAATTTGATATTGAACTGAACACGCGATTTCCATGGGGAGGAATTCAATTAGGTTTAGAACTGGAGCAGGCCAGAATAGCAAAGGCTCATGTGTATTCTGATGCCATGGATGAAGCCCTTATAGAGATGATTCCGAAAATCTTGCAAGGATGCCTATTCAATTCTGAACATATTGCTGACTCCTTAACCCAAGTAAAGATCGGGGCAAAAAGAGAGGAGATGTTGCAAGATATGGCAAGTTGGATAAGGGATAAGGGTTTTTAGGCAACTCCTTGCTGATCATATTCCGGTTCTGTCATGGATTTTTGGATCAACAAAAGGACGCCCACAGACAGCAATATATCACCTATACTTATAAAATGTCGTAGGGGAAAGGAGATGCGAATAATATCACCTAAAAACCATAGAAGGACGCCGGACTCCACCAGTTTATAAGTATAGAATTTACCTTCTCCAAGCAGAGTCATTTTCTTTGATGGCGAAGCCAAACTCAGTATTTGAGAGGATACCGGCATAGCCCCGAAGTTAGCAACGATAACGATAAAATTAAGTAAAACGCCAGTTCCTATTAGCCAGGTATAGGGTTTATTTAAATTGAGACCTACAAATACAAATATGAGCAGGTATTGAATTACAACTGCGATAAGAGAATAAGCCTCCAGTATAATGTCATTATGATTAATTAAGACATAATTAAGGGTTATTTCTATTATTACAGCTATGAAAAGCAGATAATAAGCTTTTAGATTAAGATTAGCAAGGCGGCGGAGTCTGCCTCCTCTTAGATAACCTGTTACTATACCGATTATGATACCTTCAATCAACATTGTCTTCCATTTCCCTTTTTTGAGTATTTATGTTTTTGCGCTTCAGTACCTTGATAAAGGCATTCACGACATCGGGATGAAACTGGGTGCCGCTGTTTGCAATCAGTATTTCAGCTGCTCTTGCTGGCGGCATCGCATCCCTGTATGGGCGATTAGAGGTCATAGCATCATAGGCATCAGCAGCAGAAAGGATGTATGCCTCTATGGGGATCTGGTCCCCTCCAAGTCCTAGTGGATATCCCTTACCGTCATATCTTTCGTGATGAAACTTTATTATTTCTTTACTTTTAAAGGGTAGTTCAATATCCTCCAATATTTTTAAACCTATTATAGGGTGCTCGTGTATTTGGGAAAACTCTGAATCGCTGAGATTCTCCTTCTTATTTAAAATATAATCGTTAATACCTATTTTGCCTATATCATGGAGAAGAGCAGCCACCTCTATAGAATGGATGGTAGCTTTATCAAGTTTAAGCTCTTGTGCAATTTGACGGGCATATCCTTCAACTCTACGCGAGTGGCCTTCCGTATAAGGATCCTTTGCTTCAATAGCGGCTGTGAGGGCTTTAACTGTCTTGTAATATAGCTCCTTGGAATTTTGATACAATTGGAAGGAATGGCGAGCTAACAGCAGCGGTCCTACCAGCAAGGCGATATAAATTTTCCCCTGAGGTTGATTATATAGAAGGGCAATAAAGTACCCAAAAGGAGCGATAGCAGCAAAATTCGGTAGTATCCAGGACATAAGGCCGAACCAAAGCTTAAAAAACGAATCTTTGTTTAGAAAAGACATGAGGCCCATAAGTATTCCGGTGTTTAATAGAGCATATGAAATTGTGTAGATCAACATAAGTAGTGTAAATGCAAACATCTTTATGTTTAGATCATATACCTTTGATAAAAATTCCAATGTTGACCCCGATATGAAAGCCGATATACAAACATTTGCTACGTTAAAAAGAGTCTTATATGGGGGAACACTGAAAATATGCCTATAGGTTTGGGGCTTTTCCTTGTACACAAAAAAAACTTGGCTCCCTGCGGCTATTATTACACTGTGATATGTACCGTAGGTGAGTTGGACCGCGAATATTATTGCAAATACCACGCTTACATAACGATCCTTATTAAATACCACTAAAAAGGATTGGCAAAGGCCGGCTAAAAGTATCCAATATAAGATATCAAAAAACTTGACTTGTCCAAAAATTTTGTATATGGAAAATCCTAAAATAAGAATACCGATGGATATAGTAAACGATAAGAAGGCTATAGATTTTTTATCCATGCTTAAACACCTTTCTAGACAAGAATAGGCCAAACCATTTTAGATTAATACCAGCCTACACTGGCACCGCCGGCAAGTATCAAGGAAAGTAATGCAGACAGTGCAACTAATACCTTAACTACTATCTTTTTCATCTAGATATAGCCTCCTAATATAATCTCTGTCATCAGCTAGTCAGACAGGCCATATCCGCTCCGCTATTAAATTGGGTTGATTAAGGATTTTATAGATGGTTTGGCCTATTAATGGCGCTATTTAAAATATCTGACAACTCTGCGATTGATAGCATCTAAGGTTGCCTTTACCACCGCTTCATTTTCGTCCTTGGTGACTATGCAACACCCGCATAACAACTCTTCACCTAATTCGAACAGGTGGGATACGGTTACCATAAAGGCTTTATTGCCTGATACATGAACAGGGGTAACGTCATCCAGGATAAACACATACTCTAAGCCCAGGGCATTTTCTATTGCATTTAAGGTAGCTTCGGATATCAAACGCATGCGACTGCCCAAGGAGTTTCCACCTTGAGCCACCCCTAGGAAGGATTCATCATCCCTTAATAGGATCACCTCGACCTGGGACTTGGGTCCCTCTGAAAGAACTTTTACAAAATGTAAGTTGAACCTTTGCTCTCTAGGGCCTAATACCCCGTCATCTATTTGGGCAACACTTATGATCTTGTGATCAATTTTTATATTATATGTAGTTAGTAAAGCCGATTGAATATCCCTAACCAGCTGTTTTGGCGAGCGATAAATGTTGGCTAATACGTGGAGCTCAATGATCTCATTATCTGAATTGGTAACAAATCGAGAAGAGATGATACCAGGAATCTTGTTTATTAAAACCTCATAATCAGTTAGGTCACTCATAATGATCACTCCTGATATTAGGAAATTATTCTATCTTTATTCCTTAATTCGCCAAATAGTTAGGGAATCCTCTTTTTATAGAAAGTTTTTTCACCATAATTAATGGAGAAATCGGATTGGTTAATTTTCCAGTTTGGGTATAGATATAGAGAGATTATTTATATTTTTCCACATATTGACTGTAGAAAACAAGAGTGCTAATATAGATGATATTCTTAGATTACTACAAATTGTGATAACATAGTGATATGAATAGATTAAGATTCTTCATATTTTGTTTTGTACAGATCTTAAACTTCATCATTATTATACCCATACAATAGATGGAAAAAGAAGCTCATGTAGGGGATCGGGTATCAGGAAATCGAGGTGGAAAACAATGTTGCGGATGCTTAAGGAAATTAAGCCATTTATCTTTACAATCCTAATAATTGTAGTTCTGCTTTTTGTTCAGGCTATGGCAGAATTAGCCCTGCCTGATTATATGTCCAATATAGTCAATGTTGGAATCCAGCAGAAGGGTATAGAGAATGCCGTACCGGATGTTATAAGGGTAGATAGATTAGAGAAGATCAAAGCTGTTTTAAGGGAAAATGAAGAGGAACTTGTAACTAAAAGCTATAAGCTGCTGGACAGAGGTCTACTGTCGGATAGGGAATATGAATATTATCTAAAGAAATATCCATCCCTGGAAAAGGAAAGCCTATACGTTTTGGACACGTTGGATAAGAAAGAAGTTGCAAGGCTAAATACTATTCTTGGGAAAGCCATATTGATAGTATGGGGTATGGAACTGGATATATCCAATGTACAAGGGGTTGCTGCGCTTTTTGAGGATTTACCTCAAGGGGTGGATCCCTTTGAAGCCTTGAAAGCCTTGCCAAAAGATAGAATTGACGAATTAAGAGCTATGATTGACGAGCAAGTTGATAGGATGCCCGTTTCCATGATAACCCAATCTGCAATAAACTTTATTAGTCTCGAATATGAGGCTATAGGTGTCGACATTCATAAGGAGCAATCCAATTATGTCCTAAAAATAGGCGGGATTATGTTGCTTATTGCTCTTCTGGCTATGGCAGTGTCAATACTGGTTGGATTCCTGTCAGCAAGGGTATCATCTTCTCTGGGGAAAGATCTGCGAGAAAAGGTCTTTAGAAGGGTTGTTTCCTTTTCCAATATTGAATTTGACGACTTTTCAACCGCTTCTCTAATAACCAGGAGTACTAACGACATACAACAGGTTCAGATGTTCCTTGTGATGCTGTTAAGAATGGTGTTTTACGCACCTATTCTCGGGACGGGAGGGGTGATTAGGGCCCTTAATACCGATACTTCTATGGCATGGATAGTCGCAGTTGGCGTAATGGCGGTACTTATCCTGGTTACAGTGCTTTTTGCCATTGCTACACCGCGGTTTAAGAAGATGCAAAAGCTGGTGGATAGGGTAAACCTGGTCATGAGGGAAGCCCTTAACGGAATGATGGTTATAAGAGCTTTTAATAATCAAAAGTTCGAGGAAGATAAATTTGATAGGGCTAATAAGGATTTGACCAGAACCAATCTCTTTGTATCCAGGCTGATGACTATTATGATGCCGACCATGATGCTTATCATGAATGGAATAATGCTACTCATTATATGGGTTGGTGCACATCAAATTGAAGAAGGTACTATCCAGGTGGGAGACATGATGGCCTATATTCAGTATACCATGCAGATTATTATGTCCTTCCTTATGATATCCATGGTTTCTATAATGTTGCCCAGGGCTTCTGTTTCCGCCCAGAGAATCTCCGAGGTTTTGGATAGGGAAGCGGTTATTGTCGATCCCATGAATCCAAAGGAATTGGGTAAGGATTTTAAAGGATGTATTGAATTTAAAGATGTTTTCTTTAGGTATCCCGGTGCGGAAGAGTGCGTTTTAGAGGGCGTATCCTTCGTAGCGGAGCTGGGAGAAACTACAGCTTTTATTGGAAGTACCGGCAGCGGGAAGTCCACTTTAATTAATCTCATTCCCAGGTTTTATGACGTATCAAAAGGACAGATTTTGTTGGACGGTATAGACATCAGGGATATAAGGCTTCGGGACTTAAGGGATAGGATCGGATATGTACCACAAAAAGGGATACTTTTTAAAGGTACTATTGAGAGCAACATAAAATATGGTAAGAATGCTAATGCCAGCGAAGGCGACGTTATAAAATCAATAGAGATTTCCCAAGCCAAGGAATTTATAGATGAAAAGGAAGCTGGTATACATTCAGAAATATCACAGGGAGGTACCAATGTATCCGGTGGGCAGAGACAGAGATTGTCCATCGCAAGAGCCTTAGCAAGGGCTCCAAAGGTATTAATATTCGATGACAGCTTTTCTGCCCTGGATTTTAGGACCGATGCCGCACTCAGAAGGGCCATGAAACGGGAGATAAAGGACAGAACTATACTAATAGTAGCTCAGAGGATTAACACCATAATGAAGGCAGATAAAATTGTGGTGCTGGACGAGGGCAGAATAGTAGGGCAGGGAACCCATAAGGAGCTATTGAAGAGCTGCGAGGTATATAGGCAGATTGCCCTATCCCAGTTATCGGAGGAGGAACTTGCCATATGAGTGAAAAGAGGACAAGAAGAAGGCCTGGGAAAATGGAAAATGGAGCTGGCAGAGGTTCAGGATCCTTCGAGAAACCCAAAAACCTTAAGGAGACCTTTTCCAAGCTTCTTGGGTATTTAAGACCTTATCGGTTACAGTTGGGTGTAGTGATAGTTTTTGCCATAGGCAGTGCAGCCTTTTCTATAGTAGGACCAAAGATACTAGGGAGAGCAACAACCAATATATTTGAAGGACTGGTAGCAAAGATAGCAGGTCTACCAGGTGGCGGCATTGATTTTGGGTATCTAGGGAACATTATTCTTATCCTTATTGGACTGTACCTCTTATCTGCGTTCTTCTCCTTTGTGCAGGGCTTTATAGTTACCGGTGTTGCCCAGAAGATATCCTATAATTTAAGAAGGGAAATATCCCAAAAGGTAAACAGGCTTCCCCTTAAGTATTTTGACACCGTGACCCATGGGGAGGTCTTATCCAGGGTTACCAATGATGTGGATACAGTCAGCCAATCCTTAAGCCAAAGCACCAGTCAAATTATAACATCGGGTACAAGCTTCATAGGCGTGCTCATTATGATGATATCAATTAGTTGGCAAATGACCCTTGCAGCTATTTTAATGCTTCCTATATCCATGGCACTGGTTATGGTGGTAGTGAAGAGATCTCAGAAATATTTCGTAGCCCAACAAAAAAACCTTGGATATGTCAACGGACATATTGAAGAGGTGTATGGTGGTCACAATGTTATGAAGGCATTCAATGCAGAGGAGCAGGTTATAGAAGAGTTTAATAAGATTAATGGTGAACTTTATGATTCAGCGTGGAAATCCCAGTTTTTATCGGGGATGATGATGCCGATCATGGTGTTTATCGGAAATTTAGGATATGTGGTAGTTTCCATTCTAGGTGGATGGCTGGCGGTAAGAAAAGTTATAGAAGTAGGGGATATTCTGTCCTTTATTCAATACATAAGAAACTTTACCCAGCCGGTTAATCAACTTGCCCAGATAAGCAATGTGCTACAGTCTACAGCGGCAGCTGCAGAGCGGGTCTTCGAATTTCTGGATGAGAAGGAGGAAGAAGAGGATATTACTATTCCCCATAAGCTTGATGGGATTGAAGGCAGGGTGACCTTTGAAAAGGTTAGATTTGGCTACAAGGAGGACCAGACCATTATAAAAGGCTTTTCTGCGGACATAAAACCCGGTCAAAGGATAGCTATCGTTGGTCCTACAGGGGCTGGAAAGACTACTATCGTGAAGCTCTTAATGCGCTTCTATGATGTGGATGACGGTAGGATTTACATCGACGGGTATGATATAAACTCCTTAACCAGAAAAGATTTAAGGAGTATGTTTGGTATGGTACTTCAGGATACCTGGCTTTTCTCCGGCACTATAATGGAAAACATCAGGTATGGAAGGCCTGATGCTAGTGATCAAGAGGTTGTTGAGGCTGCAAGGGCTGCCCATGCCCATAGGTTTATATTAACTCTGCCGGAGGGATACGATATGGTCATAAATGAAGATGCCAGTAATATCTCCCAAGGGCAAAAGCAGCTATTAACTATTGCCAGGGCCATACTTTCGGATCCCAAGATATTGATATTGGATGAAGCGACATCATCCGTCGATACAAGAACCGAGCTGTTAATACAAAGGGCTATGGAACACCTTATGCAGGGGAAAACATCCTTCATAATTGCCCATAGGCTTTCTACCATTAGGGATGCGGATATGATTTTGGTAATGAGAGACGGGGATATTGTAGAAATGGGTAGCCATGATGAGCTACTTGAGAAAAATGGTTTCTATACATCCCTATACAATAGCCAATTTGCCGATGCATAGGTAATTTCCATATGTGGACATTTTTGATTAAAATTCATATAATATGGGTTGTACGGCAGCCATAGAGCTGCCAAGAGCATTTAACCAGGTGAAATAAGAACAGTTTTTCTATTAAAGGAAAGGATGATGGCACTTGTCTATTATGGGGAATCTGTATGGTTTTTTAGGATACTATAACCATAGCAGGGCTAAATTTGATAAAGCCGTAGATATGTACAAGAAGGCTGAAAAACTGGGGATTTACAAACCAAACTACCTACTGTCCTATGGAGTGTTAATGCTTAGAGAGGGAAATTTTGAAAAAGCCAAAGAATTGTTTAGTACGGTTCTGACGGATTTGCCGGCAAAAGAAGAACATAAAACAATGGCCAAGATAAACATTAGCCTAGCCTATTGGAAGCTGGGAGATATTGATGTGGCTGTGGAAATGATGGAAGAGGTACATAGGAAATATCGCAGTGGAAGGGTGTATGGTACCCTGGGTTACCTACTTATTCAAAAGGGAGATTTGGAGAGGGCTTTGGAATACAACTTAGAGGGTTTGGAATACGATGAGGATGATCCGGTTATTTTAGATAACCTGGGCCAAATCTACTACAAAATGGGACAAGTAGACAAGGCCAAGGACTACTTTGAAAGGGCAGAAGAAGAAAAGGACGATCAAGCCGTAACCCTATACTATCTGGGCCTTATCTATTCCCAAGAGGGGGACAAAGAAAGGGCCAGGGAAAAGCTGGACAAGGCCCTTACCTGTAACATTACCCCCCTGAGCGCCATTACCATTGAGGACATTAAAGAAGCTTTAGGGAATCTGGATTGATATTACATTGTTTTCCTCTGCTTGATTGTCCTGTCTGGTATCTTCTGTCTGTTGCCCATCAATGGTGTCAGTATGACCTATATTGGGGATTGTAAGGGTTAGTACAGGCGTAGGCAGACTTTGTACATGTACCCCATCCATGGTAATTTCAGGATGTGTAGCTATTACATAGTAGCTATATGTCTCATTGGGTTTTACTGATGTATCTGTCCATTGCAGCCTGGGCTGGTTTCCCTGCTTCAAGCGTTGTACAGGTATAGCTTCCATACCCCTACTGGCCCTATATATGTCATACACAGCAAAGGATTGGGTTGATGTAAAGGATATAGTAGGGAATCCGCTTGGGGCAATGGTTATCTCAAAATCCTTTGGAGGGTCAGGGATAACCCAATAATCAGTTTCCTGGCGTGGGACATTGCCCCGTGTGAAATACTCAAGCACTATTTGGTCTTGAGGGGTAAGGGGGGATGCCAACAAGGCCTGGTGTCTTTCATTCAACGCCTTTGCATCTAATTCCACTTCCAATACATTTAGGGGTTTTTCAAAGTTTTTTGCCTTCCGATTTTTGTAAATATGTTGTAATATTTCTCTGGAGATATCAGCTGTGAAAGAGCCCCCTACAGCGTTGGCGGGCAAATAGTTTTGGGAAGTGGTCTCATCAAAACCCAACCATACTGTTACTACATAATCCGGATTGTAGACCGCAATCCAGGTATCCTTAGTACCATCTATCTTCCTGAATTCCTGGGTGTCGGGGAGCTGTACAGTCCCGGTCTTGGCGGCTAAGGGGATGCCTAGGGGTTTCAATCTGTTGGCTGTCCCGTTCTGCCATTCAACGGATGACTGTAACATGTTATTTATAATAAAAGCAGTTTCCTCTGATACGTATTGGGTTTTGTGGGGATTAAATTCATACACAACCAATCCCTTGGGGTCTTCAATTCTACGGATAGTTGTATACTCCTTATACTTACCTCTGTCTGCAAATACCATATAAGCCCTGGCCAATTCCATTGGGCTGATACCATAGTGAAAGCCACCAAGGGCTACGGATAAATTCCGGTCTTCTTCGGCGAAAGGTATACCCAATCCCTTTGCAAAGGACACACCGCTGCTAACACCGATATCATGAAGGACTTTAACTGCCGGGATATTGATGGAGGTGGCTATTGCCTCCCGAATGGTTACCCATCCCCGGGTTTTTCCTCCATAATTAGACGGAGTATAGTTGTCGATTGTAATGGGAGCATCCTCTACAAAGGTTGCAGGGGTATATCCAAAATTCTCAATAGCAGGGGCATATACAACCAGTGGCTTGATTACGGATCCTGGCTGGCGCTTTGCTTGGGTTGCTCTGTTGAAAGCCTTACGTATGGATTTATCATCTGATCTCCCTCCCAGCAGAGCCCGTACTCCTCCGGTAGAACTATCGAGTACGACCAAGGCTCCCTGGCTGGTTTCCCCACTTGCCGGGCTTTTGGGGAAAAACTCATCTTTATCGAAAAGTTCCTCACAAAATTGCTGTAGTTCCCTATCAAGGGTAGTGTATATCCTGTACCCATTGGTGAACAGGGTTTCCTCTTTGACTTTTAAAATATCTGCCGCTTCCTTTAACACCATATCCATAAAATAGCTGTGGACGTAACTCGTCGGCGGTGTTTCTACCAATTCTATGGGATCTTCCTTGGCACTTTTCCCTTCAGATGCGGTGAGGTAGCCGTTTTTTACCATAAGGTCAATCACCAGATCCTTCCTCTTCATTGAGCTTTCCCTATCTATAAGAGGCGAATAACGGCCTGGGTTCTTTATTATACCTGCCAGCATTGCTCCTTCTGCTACGGTCAGATCTTTAACGGATTTTCCGAAATACCTGTTGGAGGCCGTTTCAACGCCGTAGGTCCCTTTACCGAAGTAGATTAGGTTTAAATAGGTTTCGAGAATCTGCTCCTTTGAATATTTCTTTTCCAGTTGATATGCTAGATATATTTCCTGAATCTTTCTGCTCATTACTTTTTTTTGTGACAGGAAGGCGTTGCGAACCACCTGTTGAGTTATTGTGCCTCCCCCTTGCACATAAGCCCTGGCCTTGATGTTGTGCCATAGGGAGGATGCAAGACGCTTTATATCGAAACCCGGATGTTTATAAAAACGAATATCTTCCGTAGCGATAAAAGCATCCTGGACGTGTTGGGGTATATCAGAGAGGGCGACTTTAATTCGATTTTCACTTCCATGGATATTGGTAATCTTCTCATCCTGATAATCGTAAATAAAAGATGATTGTTGGATGTTCTCCAACTTTTCTATGTCCAATTCCTTCCACGTACTTATGGTTGCTCCCAGTATAAAGGATGCAGCTGTAAGCAATATGGCCAGGCCTATAAGCGGTACAGCCAAAATTATTCTGATCGTCCTTTTCAATTTATTAGATCTATTATTAACCCTTTTGGAAAGCCTTGTTGGAATGGGATCCTTATGAGCCATATAAATCTCCCCCTTAATACGCTTATATAAAGTATTGGCATTTATAGTTATTATTCCCACAATTTATATGTATAAACCATAACATGACAATTATTTTAGCCTGGGTTCTTGAAAGGCCACTTATGGTTGTATCCTTATTCAAGTGCTTGTATTAATGATCCTTGGTACACTATTCCATGGACAATAAACCGGAGTTTTTGTATAATGTTATAGTATCAGGATATTATGTAAACTTAATCTGGCCATGCCAATATGGCCGTTTTTATTGGGTGTGTGGATTTATATCCAAAGAAAAATCCATGATGATATTACAATAAGATTTTTGACTCTTGTCCTAGTTGTTAAAGATATTTGTCTGACTGGTTCAGTGCGTTGCCTTATTTAAGGATGATATATCTTTGTAATACTAGAAACGTATAACGTCTTTATGTGATATGAGTACAGTGGAATCATTTAGAAGGTAGAGGGGAGTGATACAGTGAATAAAAAGTATAGAATTATCATTGCGGTAGCTGTAGGGATACTTCTATTGTTAGTATATGGGGTATGGCACAACAAGAGATCAACCCCCAAGGTGATATCCTACAAGGATTTTTTACAAGAAATAGAAGAGAATCGTGTTGAAAAGGTATTCCTTAATGATGGACCAACTATACACGGGATCTTAAAAGATGATACCGAGTTTATAACCGACAATCCCAGGAAGGAAGGATTTAAGGAGGAACTCCTGATACAGGGCATAATGGTACAGGAGAAGAGGGGACAGGAGTTTTTAAACCAAACAATCGCTTATGCTATTATGATGGGACTGCTGATTTTTGGATTATTATATATTTCAAATAAGACACCTCAAGCTAAAGGGAAGACTTCCAAGGTTTCCGGAATGTCCATAAAACCGGAAGAGTCGGTAAAAGTAAAGTTTTCAAATATTGCCGGGAATGAAGAGGCGGTTCATAGCGTTGAAGAACTAATAGATTTTATTCATAATCCCGAAAAATATACTCAATATGGGGCCAGGCTTCCAAGAGGTGTAATCCTATATGGTCCACCCGGAACCGGGAAGACCCTTCTGGCAAAAGCCATAGCCGGTGAAGCAGGCGTACCCTTTTACGCTGTTTCCGGATCAGATTTTGTTCAAGTTTATGTGGGGGTAGGGGCCTCCAGGATTAGAGAGTTATTTAAAAAAGCTCGACAGGTTGGGAAATGCGTAATTTTCATCGATGAAATCGATGCCTTGGGTAAAAAACGGGACGGAGGCCTGGAAGGTGGAGGTAATGACGAGAGGGATCAGACCTTAAACGCACTTCTGGCAGAGATGTCAGGTTTTAATGAAAATGAGGGAATAGTAGTAGTGGCGGCAACCAACCGGTTGGATACATTGGACGAGGCTCTACTGAGACCTGGCAGATTTGACCGGCATATAGAGATAGGTTTACCGGATGTCAAGGCCAGGCTAAAAATTCTAAGACTCCATAGCAAGAATAAACCTATAAGCAAAGAAGTCGATCTGGAAAAGCTGGCACAGCAAACCGTTTATTTCAGTGGTGCGCAATTAGAAAATCTAATGAACGAGGCTGCGATCCTGGCTGCAAAGGAAGGGAGCGGTATGATTGAAGATAATCATATAGAAAAAGCCTTTTATACTGTAATTGCCGGGTTTGAAAAAAAGGACAGGAGCACAATCTCTGAAATGGACAGAAAGATTACTGCCTATCATGAAGCCGGACACGCCCTTGTTACTAAATTGGTTGCTCCCGAGAACAGGGTAAGCAAGGTTACCATAATACCCAGTACTAAAGGGGCTGGGGGTTTTAGCATGAATATCCCTCCCAACCGTATGTATTTCAAGAAGAGGGATATGGAAAACAATATAAAGATAATGTTGGCTGGTCGTTGCTCCGAGGAAATAATATTTGGGAAAGAGAATATTACTACAGGAGCTTCTAACGATTTGGAAAAGGCAACAAGGGTGTTGACAGATATGGT
>DGDX01000095.1 GCA_002385665.1 Firmicutes bacterium UBA3941 | reverse complement strand
GAAGGCATGAAGATTAAGGGGGTATGCGTCCACCACGATGCAGGTTGTTTAGGTGCTGCTGTTAGAAAAAAGGTTTGGGAAAGACGGCTTATGATCTTGAAGGAGATGGGCTGCAACGCAATACGAATGAGCCATAATCCACATATGCCTGAATTATATGACCTATGTGATTCCATGGGATTTTTAGTTATGGATGAGGCCTTCGACGAATGGGAGGGTGTAAAAAACAAGTGGGTATATGGGCACAATGTGTACCCGCCGGCTCATTACGGATATTATGAAGATTTCCCGGAATGGCATGAGAGGGACTTGACAAATATGGTGCTGAGGGGTAGGAATCATCCCTCCATTATCCTCTGGAGCATTGGCAACGAGATAGATTATCCCAACGACCCTTATGGGCATCCGCTTTTCCAAAACGTGACCGGCAATAACGATGCCAACAAACCTGCCTCAGAGCGCATCTACGACGCAAATAAGCCTAATGCCGAGAGACTGGTTCCCATAGCCAAAAGATTGGTATCCATTGTCAAAAGATATGATCTAACCAGGCCTGTCACCGCGGCCTTGGCCCTGCCCGAGCTTTCAAATATCACGGGTTTGGCTGATTGTCTGGATGTTGTTGGATACAATTATAAGGAGCATCTCTACAAGGAGGATCATAAGAGGTGGCCCAATAGGGTGCTTCTTGGAAGCGAGAATGGTAAAGAACTTAGCCAATGGCTTGCTGCAAAAAATAATGATTTTATATCAGGACAGTTCTTATGGACTGGTATTGATTTTCTTGGCGAAACAAGGGGATGGCCCTCCCATGGCTCGGAAGCAGGACTTTTGGATGTTGCCGGCTTTAAGAAGCCCAGCTTTTATTTCAGAAAGAGTTTATGGTCGGATAGACCTATGGTAAAACTCTTCGCCGGTTATGCCAATCAGTTGCTTGATGGGAGAAAATATATCCTGTATAATAAAAACTTGAAATCCTCATGGAACTTTGTGGATGGTAGTGAGGTTGAGGTCATCTGCCTGACCAACTGTACCGCAACTGAACTCTTCTTAAATGGAAAATCCCTGGGAGTAAAAAAACTGGCCGATCATACAGAGGCTTACTTAACTTGGAAGATACCCTTTGAAAAGGGAGAACTAAAAGCACTTTCCATTGATGATGAGGGTAGGGTATATGAAGATATTTTGAAAACCACCAAAGGAGCAGCCGGTATAAAACTAAGCAGCATGGACAAGAGTATTGCCGCCAACGGTTTGGATATGACCCATGTGATATTGGAGATTATCGATACCGATGGAAATCCTATTGATAATGCCCATGATTTGATAAGGGTCTCTCTTGAAGGGCCTGGCAGAATTTTAGGCCTTGAGAACGGCAATCTGGAGGACACAACACCTTATGGGCTGTCATATAGGAGGGCCTATAGGGGAAGACTGTTAATTTACATAGGGTCATCTCCTGAGAGGGGAGTAATTAAGGTCAAGGCTGAGGCAGAGGGACTAAGCCCTTGCCAAATAAGTATCATATGCGAATAAAATCAATGAATTTTGTATGTCCGTTAATGATCCCTCACAGACGGGACTTGTAAGGCAGCTTCCCGATGTAATTTGGAATCTACCGGAATAAACCATCCTCCTATACAGAGAAGCAACTTAGTGTTCTATAGTTATTCCTAAATTTATTAACTAGTACGAGACATTATGCTATCTTTGATTAATGATAAATGAATTAATAAAACAAGTATAAAACAGGTGGTCACCCATGAAAAAAAACATAACTATATATACTATAGCAGAAGAGGCTGGGGTATCTGCAGCAACTGTGTCCAGGTTTCTGACCGGTAAAGCCAAAGTAAATGAGAGTAAACGAAAAAGGATAGATGAGATCATAAAAAAATACAACTATAGGCCAAATGCTATTGCGCGCAACCTCTCTAATCAAGCAACCAAGACCTTGGGCTTTATTATGCCGGATGTCACCGCGCCTTTTTATGGCACCGTCTTCCTGGAGGCAGAAAGAGTGGCCCTGGAAATGGGCTATAGCATATTGCTATGCAATACCATGAATGATAACGTTCTTACCAACACAAACGTGGAGATGAATTATATAGATTTTATCCTGGAAAAGCAGGTTGATGGATTGATTATCATGGGTGGCCATATCGATAACCTACGTACAGCTCCGGAATATTTGGAAAGGATAAATGCATTGACCAATCAGGTTCCTCTGGTTATGATCAATGGTGAGATCAGGGGATTGGACTGCTACAATATAAGAAGCGATAGCAAAGTTGGGATAAACCAGTTGGTGGACTACTTAGTATCCTTAAATCATGAAAAGATAGCTTTTATTGGCGGCTATATGGATATACAACCTACCATGAGAAGACTTGAAATAATTCAAGAATCCCTTGCCAGATACGGGATAGGATTTAACGACAAATGGTTTATTGAAGACGATTTTAGCGTACAGGCAGGTAAGGATAGCATGGAAAAGCTGCTAAAGATGAATGATAGACCTACCGCTGTTATATGTGTTAATGATATG
Source organism: Firmicutes bacterium UBA3941 (assembly GCA_002385665.1). Classification (GTDB taxonomy): domain Bacteria; phylum Bacillota; class Clostridia; order Caldicoprobacterales; family UBA3941; genus UBA3941. The sequence continues at coordinate 4,500 of DGDX01000095.1, read as the reverse complement.
GTGGCAGTTGGGGCCCTCCATACTGCGATGAAAATGGGGGTTAAGGTTCCTGAAGAAATGTCAATTGCCGGTTTCGATAATACTTACCTGACGGAGTGCGTTGTTCCGGAGATAACAACCGTAGATCTACAGCCGAAAAAACTTGCAAAAACTGCCATAGAGACAATGATTAAACACCTTGAAGGAGACATGACGGACAAGAAGGAGATTATAATAAAAACCCAATTGGTATTGCGGGATTCCTGTTCCATAGCAAGATAGATTTGATTTTCTCGCTATTAACCGAATATAATATACTCAGAAAAAAATGTATTGCATTTTTTTATTTTAATGTATATAATTGTTATTGTGCTTTAAACCATACAATCTCTATCAGGGAAAGGGGGGCCGGAACATGATTGTTAAGAAAAGGAACGGTGTAAATAATATCTGTGGATTTTTTATCAGCAGTTTAGTACTGGATGATCATGGCCTGCCTATACCTTTGGGGATTGGGGAGAAACTGCCTTTTTGATAGGTTTGTTTATTAGCTAGGCCATGGGTAATATAATATGCCTGTGGTTTTTATTTGTATAGATTTAACGTATTGAAACTCAGTAACCGCAGGCTTGAGGTCTGCGTTTTTTTATGGTTGGATTCTTCGTTAGAAAAGGAGTGAAACCATGGAGGATAAGAATTGGGGTTATCTATGGAAAGTTTCGAAGGGTAACCGTATGCTCTATGTAGGGGCGATCATCAGCATGGCCCTGACGGCGGTATTGTCCTTGTTGCCTCCATTAGTAATAAGCATCACGGTTGATTCAATAATAGGAGACGAACCGTTTTCAGGCTCTCCGATAGTTGTATCAATGATACAAAGATTAGGAGGGAAAAGTGTACTGGCACAGAACCTGTGGATCTGTGGGTTGGCTCTGGTTATACTAAATATCTTTATTGGACTTTTTAATTTTACCAGAGGAAAATGGTCAGCCCAAGCGGCAGAAGGTATCGCGAGGAATATTAGGAATAACCTATACGATCATCTTCAGCGTCTTCCCTATGACGAGCATGTAAAGGCTGAGACGGGGGATCTAATTCAGCGCTGTACATCGGATGTGGAAACGGTACGTAGGTTCCTGGCTATGCAACTGGTAGAAATGGGAAGGGCCATAGTGCTGTTGGCAGCTTCTTTGTACTTTATGTTATCCTTAAGCGTAAAGATGACCTTTGTATCCATAGCTGTGGTACCTATTATCTTCCTTTTCTCCTTTATTTTCTTCAGTAAAATAAAGAAGGCCTTTAAGGAGGCCGATGAGGCAGAGGGCAGATTATCAACCGTTCTGCAGGAAAATCTAACTGGTATCAGGGTGGTTAGAGCCTTCGGAAGGCAAGCCTATGAAGCCCGTAAGTTTGATGAAAAAAATACTGAGTACACAAATCTATGGTATAGATTGAACGCGATAATGGCTTTGTATTGGTCATCCTCTGATTTGCTGGCAATGGGTCAGATAGGGGCGGTATTGGTGTTGGGGGTCTACTGGGCGGCACAGGGCGAAATTACCCTGGGTACCCTTATGGCTTTTATGAGCTACGAGTGGATGCTGTTATGGCCGGTACGTCAACTGGGAAGAATCCTTTCGGATATGGGTAGAACTCAGGTTTCACTGGGCAGGATTAAGGAAATATTGGAAAAACCCCTTGAGGATATGAACGAAGGTGGATTAACCCCTCCAATGGACGGGGATATAGAATTCAAGAATGTTTACTTTGAATATGAAAAGGGTAAGCCTGTTTTGAAGGATGTTTCATTTAAGGTAAAGGGTGGCCAGACCGTGGCTATACTAGGAGCCACCGGTTCAGGTAAATCTTCCCTTGTCCATCTACTCCAGGGACTATATGACTACAATAAAGGATCTATAACTATTGGTGGGGTAGAATTAAGGGATATAGATAAGAGATATTTAAGAAGACAGGTTGGAATCGTACTTCAGGAACCCTTCCTCTTCTCCAAGACCATAAAGGACAACATTGCTTTGGCAAAGTTGGATGCGTCGGATAAAGACATCTACAAAGCAGCAAGTATAGCAGCTGTCCATGACGTAATAAAGGAGTTTGAGCAAGGCTACGATACAACAGTAGGTGAGAGGGGAGTAACCCTGTCCGGTGGTCAAAAGCAGAGGGTAGCTATGGCCAGGACCTTGATTCTGGATAGCTCTATCCTGATCTTCGATGACTCATTAAGCGCTGTGGATACCGAAACCGACAATGCTATCAGACAGGCCTTAAGTGAACACAGCAAGGGTGTGACGACATTTATTATCTCTCATAGGATCACTACCATATCCCAAGCAGATATTATACTTGTAATGGAGGATGGACGAATAGTGCAATCTGGAACCCATGAAGAACTATTATCCCAGGAGGGAATGTATCGTCGCATCTGGTCTATACAGAACGCTTTGGAAGAAGAATTGGAAAAGAACCTGGCATAAAGCAAATGGTTGCTAATCGAGACTTTATAGGGCATTAATTAATCGGTATAATGCCATTTTGAGTAGGACGGGATGCTAAAGGGAGGGAACAAAATTGAGTGCATTGAAGGAGCAGGAATACAACAAATCCATTGATTTTAGGCTGTGGAAGGATTTGTTTAGGTATATAAAGCCCTATAGAAATAGAATTATCGCCCTTATAGTAGTGATGATGGGATCCGGGGGTATAGATGTCATATTTCCTCTGATGAACAGATACGCTATAGATAACTTCATTGTCACGGGAAGACTTGGGGGATTATGGGTATTTGCCGGAATCTATGCGGGACTGGTAGCTCTACAGGCCATTAACGTGTACTTCTTTATCTATATTGCAGGCCGTATAGAAATGAGCCTAAGCTACGATATCAGGAAGGCAGGATTTAAAAGGCTGCAGGAGCTGTCCTTTTCTTATTATGATAAAACATCGGTAGGTTGGTTGATGGCTCGCATGACTTCCGATGTGGAGCGCTTAGGGGCAACCATAGCCTGGAGTTTGGTGGATTTGACCTGGGGTGGTACTGCCATGATTGGCGGATTGATAGCCATGCTCTATATGAATTGGAAATTGGCTTTAGTTTCCCTTGCTGTGGTACCCTTTCTAGGTGTTATAAGCATCTACTTTCAAAAGAGAATTCTCGGTTCCTACCGTATTGTAAGGAGAACCAATTCCAGGATAACCGGTGCTTTTAATGAGGGCATTATGGGTGCCAAGACCACCAAGACACTGGTGCGTGAGGAAGAAAACCTGAAAGAATTCAAGGCTCTAACAGGTGAAATGTACAACTCGTCGGTAAGAGCAGCGGTCTTCTCGTCCATCTACTTCCCCATAGTTATTGCCATGGGAAGCATAGGGACTGCTCTGGCCCTGTGGTTTGGTGGCAGGGGGGTTCTGCTACAGACAATAGGATTCGGTACCTTATCTGCCTTTATATCCTATGTAACACAGTTCTTTGGTCCAATCAATGAGCTGGCCAGGATCATTGCCGAATTCCAAAATGCTCAGGCTTCTGCTGAAAGGGTTATGGCTATGATAAATACCGAACCCGATATTGTGGATAGGACTGAGGTAATAGAGAAGTACGGCACAGAGTTTGAACCCAAGTATGAAAACTGGGAAGATATTAAGGGGGATATCACCTTCAAAAATGTATCCTTTTCCTATAAGGAAGGTGAGGAGGTCCTGGAAAACTTCAATCTGGAAGTAAAAAGAGGCGAGTCTATTGCCTTGGTAGGTGAGACCGGGTCCGGGAAGAGCACCATAGTAAACCTGCTCTGTCGTTTTTATGAACCGGTAGAAGGCCAAATTCTGATAGACGGCGTTGATTATCGGGAGAGGTCCCAGCTATGGCTTCAATCCAACATCGGCTATGTACTTCAGACCCCACATCTTTTCAGCGGAACCATAAGAGACAATATTCGCTATGGAAGACTGGATGCCACGGACGAGGAGATAATGGAAGCTGCTAAATTAGTCAACGCCCATGATTTTATTATGAAGATGGAAGATGGTTATGACTCGGAGGTGGGCGAGGGCGGCAGTATGCTCTCAACCGGTGAGAAGCAACTTATCTCCTTTGCCAGGGCTATTTTAGCGGATCCTAAAATTTTGGTCCTGGATGAGGCCACTTCCTCCATAGACACCGAAACCGAGCAGATGATACAATATGCCATCAACAAGCTATTGGAAGGCAGAACCAGCTTTATTATTGCCCACCGGCTTTCCACCATACGCTCTGCAGATAGGATACTGGTAATTAAGGATGGCCAAATGATTGAGGAGGGCAATCACAGAGAATTGATGAGGCAGGGCGGATACTATTACAGGCTCTATACCAATCAATTTAGAGAAGAACAAGAATTAAGCCTTCTAAATGCATAGAGATATATAAACCCGAGAATTGTTTTCTCGGGTTTTCTTATGTTGCTTTTTAAGTGTCCTTACATTAGAATGTAATTGTTGCCAAGGAAGAAAAGTATACACAACGTA
>DGDX01000060.1:11515-13778 GCA_002385665.1 Firmicutes bacterium UBA3941 | reverse complement strand
ACCGATATAATGACACATAGAACGGATATTGTAGCAATTCCAAGGGATGCAGACCTAGAGGATGTCATTTCACTTATTAAGAGATCAAAATACTCCAGGTTCCCAATATATGAAGACGGTATAGATAATATTGTAGGAGTACTCCATGCCAAGGATTTAATTAAATATGTATATTCCGAAGATTTTAAGAAAGATAACTTTAAATTGGATAAAATAATCAGAGATCCATATTTTATACCTTCTTCTAAAATGACGGATGAGCTTTTCACCGAGCTTCAGAAAAACAAGGTTCATATGGCAATTATTATAGATGAATACGGTGGAACAGCTGGGATCGTAACAATGGAAGATCTTATAGAAGAAATAGTTGGGAATATATTTGATGAGTATGATGAAGATGAAGTTTACTTTGAAAAGCAGGATGAACATACCTATATAGTAAATGGGATTATCGATCTTGATCTGGTGGAAGAATATTTTGATGTTAAACTGCCTGTGGATGAATATGAAACCTTGAGCGGTTTTATTATCGGTCAACTAGGCAGGATTCCCGAGGAAGGGGAGAAGTTTGAGATAGAGTTCAACGATCTCATTTTTAAAATAGAAGAGGTATGTGATAAGAGGATAACAAAGTTAAAGATATGTAAAGCATACTGAAAAATCCACACGCTAGTTTCAATCAATGCGATTTTTTTAAAAAAATATGGTAAATAATTCATAATGCATATATAATATAAGTATCCATACAGCATACAGGATCACATCTTGTCGGATATTTCTTGTCCTTTAAAAAATGTATTGATTGAAAAGAGGTATATCCATGAGTTATGATGCCGAGAAAACTCAAAAGGGAATACCCAATTGTATGGTACAGCAGTTTGAGGATCAGGATTTCTATGGGAGATTATTTGAGCATTTTCCCTATCCAATTCAGATTTTCTCTCTTGATGGAACGGCAAGGATGATTAACAATGCAGCCCTGGAGATGATAGGGATAAAAAGCAGGGAATCCCATATAGGTCACTATAATGTCTTTGAAGATCCAATAGTTCGTGATTTAGGTGTTACGGATAAGATCAGACAGGTATTTACAGGAAAAACAGTATACCTTACCGATTTCACTGCTTCCTACCAGGATATGATGAGATATTATGATGTTGAAGAAAGGGATATAAACACAATTAACTCTGACATCACATGCTTTCCTTTGGTAAATTCTGATGGAAAAATAGAATACTTTGCAGCAGTTTTCATATTTAAAAACATATATATGGGAAAAGAGGAAATTAGACGAGGTATAGAATACATAAAAGCCCATTGGAAGGAGCCCTTTGATGCCGGGAAAATAGCAAAGGAAGTGTATCTAAGCAAGTCACATTTCACAAAGCTGTTTAAGAGTCAGACCGGAGTAACCCCATATGAGTATTACATCAATTATAAGATCAACAAGTTGAAGGAAGTACTGCTGGACGCCAACCTTTCTATTGCTCAGGCTTTTGCAGCGTGCAACATGAATTATAACGGTCATTCCGCGAGATTGTTCAAGGAAAAGGTGGGAGTAACCCCTTCTGAGTACCGGAAAATATCACAATAAACAAAATTACCAGTTATAACTATAAAAACAAGCCAGGTCATCGTAAAACCTGGCTTGTTTTATATAAATAGTATATCTGGCAATCTTCTATCTTACTCAAGTCAATATTATTCTTACTAAAATTGAGCTTATTCCAACTATTAATAGGGTTACCCGGCAAATAGAATAGTATTATCAAATATTATTGGACTGTATTTACCACCACCTCATAATCAAATCTGTATAAAAGAGGATGTGAATTTATGAAGAAAGTGATGCTGTTGTTGTTTGTCCTGCTAGCAGTTATAGTTTTTTCGTGTACTGCATGCGGCAAGGCGTCAATGAATACATCTACACCCGCATCCACATCCGACAGTGAGCAGGAAGAAGAAGCGGATGATTCGGAAGGCAGTCTCGGCGTGCCTGTAATAAATAAACAGGAGGAGAACCCACCGGATGATCCGGAGCCGGACGAACCCGGTAAAAGAAGCACAACATACGAACCCAGCATCTTTGTCATAGAAGCTTCCGGATCCTGGCAGCATGAACTTGATGCTGGTTTAAAGGTCAACTATGAATGTGAACTTTATCTGGATAAGATCGAACCCCACAATATGCATGATGATATGGGTGCTTATACCGGCGTGTTTTGGTTGAAGTTGACACTGGATACTGAAGAATACTTTTCAG
>DGDX01000060.1:8277-11240 GCA_002385665.1 Firmicutes bacterium UBA3941 | reverse complement strand
TTTTACCTGCGCGATGGATATACGAGGGACCCCACCGCGAATTTTGATATCCCCGACGGACAGGATAGCTATTTGAAGCCCGACCACAACGGACTGGCTGATAAGGGAAGTTTTGTGGTCAGCGCTACTAAAGGGAATCTTGCAGTTCATGCCCAGGACACCCAGAAAGGCATTGTGATGGGCCATCAACAAAGCGGTGCTTCAGATACGGAAGTCAGTTATATCATACACGTAGCTCCCGACCCAAATAGGGAAGCGACTCAACGCGATGTAAAAATTCATATAATGCTGTCGGATGGATCATCAACTACTCTTGACGGTATATGGTATCGATTACCCGGTTACCCCGACGATCTGGAGAAGTACTATAATTCCGGCAGGTCACGTGAAATACTCGAAAGACACCAATAGAATGTTGAAAAATGAGTAAATCTATGTTTACAACGCTAAAAAAAGATTTAAAGGGCTTTCTTCACAATAGAGAAGCCCTTTACTTTTTGTTTCTTAAGGGGCTTTATTAACGAGGATGATACTATATCAATAAATATTAATTGAAATAAAGTAATAGTTTATTGAAATACAATAAACTATATGCTAGAATTAATTCAGCAATAAATAAGCGAGGTGCTTTTTTATGAAACGTGAAACACTCTTTTTAAGGATAGCTTTATTTATTATTGGGCTTCCGGTTCTGGCCTTATGGATGTTTGGGTTACCTTGGTTAATTAAGAATCCGGTAAATCCAAATTATGCTCACATATTGTATCCCATTATTATCGGCATATGCGCATCATCCATACCGTATTATATAGCCTTGTATAAGGCTTTTAGGCTCTTAGGCTTTATAGATAAAAACATCGCTTTCTCAGAATTATCTGTAAAGGCCTTAAGGGTAATTAAATACTGTGCAATCATAATCACTACTTTATATGCGTTAATAATGCCATTTTTTTATCTCGCAGCCAAATTGGACGATGCTCCGGGTCTTATCATTATTGGAATGATACCCCCTTTTACTTCAGTGATAATCGCAGTGTTTACTGCCGTGCTTCAGAAGCTATTAAAGAACGCTATAGATATAAAAGCAGAAAATGACTTAACTATATGAGGTGAATAATATGGCTATTATTATCAATATTGATGTGATGCTGGCTAAACGAAAGATGAGCGTCACGGAACTATCGGAGAGGGTTGGAATAACTATGGCTAACATCTCCATATTGAAAAATGGAAAGGCAAAAGCGATACGTTTATCTACTTTGGATGCTATTTGCAAGGCCTTGGACTGCCAGCCCGGAGATATTTTAGAGTATAGGGAGGATACAAGCGCATCCAAATAAAACAGATGTGGGTAGTCTTCCTATTCTATAAAGATATTAAGTATTTTTGTTAGATCATATCCAGCCTGTTTGAGCTTCAGGGCTTTAAAATATATGGAGGGATATCAGTGAAACTTTCATGTGTTGTAAATAAAGATATATCAGATCCTGATGATAAGTCCTTTAAACAAGCAAATAGAAAAAATTACAGAAAGCGGCTTCAAATAGTAACTTTAGCTATTTCATTTATATTGGCAATTGCTATAATAAGCATAGCCTATCTTACATCACCTGATTATTTGCTCTACTCTGATAATATAATATCATTAACTGAAAATGTGGACGGTAGTATTATCATTACATTCAATGACAAGGTAGCCGGATATGATATAAAGAAATATGGTGCAGGGGATGGTACAGGCTATGTTTATGAATTAACTGCTTGGAACACTGTTTTCAATCAATGTTTTCCCAATAATAAAATAAAAAGCATGATATTGAATCCAGACGGGGAAAAAGTTGCGTCAGTATATTACTACTCTGATGGTATGGATAATGTTTTAATCTATGGGGAAGATCAAAATCCTGACGGTGGGGCTATACCCTTACCGAGATTACTCCTAGGATACTACTTCATTATCGTTGTCCTACTGGCTATTTTATGCGGGGTTTTCCTGTTTATTTTTAGAAAAAAAGAAAAGAAAAGAAATATATTGGTAAAGGTCTCTTTGCTTCCTATATCGTATCTTTTCAGTCATCTCTGTATAAAAGGCCTTAAGACTACTTCATATATGGCACTGCGGGATTTTCTTATAATTCTATTGCTAGTGCTCCCAATCTATTGTTTGTTGCTACTGTCTATCAACCTGTACAGGAGTCAAAGAAGCCGAAGCAAATTGGAGGAAGGTGTGTGATGAATAGGTCACTCCGTAAATTCTATATTATTGCTGTGCTTATAATTGGCTGTATCATTTTTTGTTTATGGCAGAACAATAGCATAACTATTTCAGAATCGGACTATATCAACGCCAAAATACCCGATGAATTCAATGACTTTATAATAGCCCACATATCGGATTTACATAACAAACAGTTTGGGAAAAACCAGGAGTACATTTTAACCAAACTCGAAGATATTGTCCCTAACGCTATTGTGATAACCGGAGATCTAGTGGATAGGCGCAAATACGATTTAGATAAGGCAATGGCATTTGTTGAAGGGGCTTTGGATATTGCACCGGTATTTTACATATCAGGCAATCATGAGGCCTGGTCAGGCAAATACTCTACAATAAAGAAGGAATTGGAAGATGCAGGAGTACATGTTCTGGATAATGATGTTATTCGATTGTCAATAGGGGGTAGCTCGATATATATGTTTGGTGTAAGGGACCCTGATTTCCACACTTCCAATTATTTGGAAGGAACAGACATTACAGAGATGACAGATCAGTTTAAGCAATGGTCTACTTATAAGGGCTTTAAAATATTACTATCCCATAGACCCGAACTTTTTGACCTATATTGTGAAAACAAGATGGATTTAATCTTTACAGGGCATGCCCATGGGGGACAGGTACGAATTCCTTTTATAGGAGGTTTGGTTGCTCCGGATCAGGGTTTATTCCCCAAATATACAAGCGG
>DGDX01000060.1:7824-7999 GCA_002385665.1 Firmicutes bacterium UBA3941 | reverse complement strand
ATTTTCAATAGGCCGGAGATTATTGTAGTTACTCTAAAGGCCAAGGAATAAAGGACATAATCCAGAAGATAATAGGTTGGTTTCGGCTTAAACCTCTGCTCCATAGTGAATATAGTGTACCAGTGTGACATATTAAGGTTAAAATAGTATAATATGACGTAATTAAGATTGCCTA
>DGDX01000060.1:0-7493 GCA_002385665.1 Firmicutes bacterium UBA3941 | reverse complement strand
TGACAACGGGTTGTTCATTAAGTCAATTATGCAATTCAAGGGATGACATTGCAGATACTCTGGGTATTGATCTATCAAGCGCAACTATATTACAAAGCATGGATTCTCATGGAGGGTTTCATGGAGATGGTGATACCTACATAAAAATGGCATTTCCCGATGATGAGAGTAAAGTTCTTGTGGAAGGGATTGAGAATAATAAGGGCTGGAAAAAGTTACCCTTAACCGACAATTTGTACATTGCCGTATATGGTGAGAAAAGCGAATCTGGGATGTTTGGTCCCCTTGTTAAAGATGAAAATGGAGATAGGTATTTCCCATGGATAAGTAATGGGTATTATTTTTTCCTTGATAGGCATTCGGAGAGTACAGATGAAAAAGATGATACAGAATTATTCAACCGCATGTCATTCAATTTCACCATTGCTATATACGATATAGATAATAATACACTGCACTATTATAAGTTAGATACATAATATTATGCCGCTTTCCTTACAAATAATGGACATGGGTAGACAGCTAAGGGTGGAACCGGGACTAAATTGGAGTGGTCAGGTATGTATAAAATCCTAATAGTAGAAGATGATACAACGATATCCTCTATTATAGAAGAAAAATTAAATAAATGGGGATATAAGACCTTTAAGGTTTTGAATTTTGAAGATGTGATATCGGATTATGCTTCCTTTCAACCCCATCTTGTACTCATTGATATTAACCTACCATATTACGATGGTTTTTACTGGTGTGCAAAGATTAGACAGCTTTCCAATATACCGATTATATTTATCTCATCGAGGGATACGGATAGCGATAAAATACGAGCCATATCGCAAGGAGGGGACGACTACATAGAAAAGCCCTTCTCAATGGATTTACTCATTGCAAAGGTACAGGCAGCCCTGCGCAGAGCCTATTCCTATAGCGATCAAACCTTAAATATACAGCAATACAAGGATCTGATATATGATATAGAGCGCTTAAAGGTTATTTGTGGGGAAAAGGAGATCGAGTTGACACCCAACGAAGGGAAAATACTGACCGTGCTGATGAGAAATGGAAGTAAAGTTGTTTCCCGTACACGGCTTATCAGAGCCTTGTGGGATGATGAGAGCTTTGTAGATGATAATACCCTTACGGTAAATGTGAACCGTTTACGGAGGAAACTCAAAACCATAGGATTGGAAGGTTATATTAAAACCAATAAAGGTGAGGGGTATAGGTTGATATGAGTTTTATAAAGTATTTTAAGGAAAGATGGATAACGTACCTTTTTCTTTTTTTTCTTTTTGCCTTTTCTGCTGCGGTATACAAGTTAGACAATAGTTTCAACATAACCGAATCAAATGCTACCTATATTATATCGGGGTGGACCATACTTTTTATTGCCTTTGTAGTCATAGATTACGGAGCTTTTTATGCTCGCATTAAAAGCTTTAAAAGGTATTGCAGCTTAAATGCTTCCTCTCAAGATGTGGACGAGTTTTCCTACCCTATGGATAGGGAATACGCTGGGTTGGTTCATGATATGGTAGTGAAATATGAGGATTTTAAAGCCCAGGTAAGCACCAGGTTTTCGGATCAGTTGGAATTTATATCAAAATGGATTCACGATGTAAAGGTGCCAATCTCTGCTATAAGGCTTATATTAGAAAACCATGAACAGGAAATTCCAAGGGATTTATATCAAGGTATCGATAGGGAACTCTTTTCAGTAGAGCAGTCGGTGCAAAGGGTTTTCTATGAACTCAAAAGCAACAATCTCCATGATGATTACAAAATAGAAAAGGTTAGCACTAAAAAGCTGATTGCGCAAACCCTGAAGGCTTACTCCAATTTTTTCAGCTATAAGAAATTAAATATTTCTATTCTGGGTCCTGCATATGACGTGCTGACGGATGAGAAGTGGAGCGGCTATATACTTTCTCAAATTATATCCAACGCTGTAAAATATACGCCTGATAATGGGGATATTGTCATTAGTACTGAGAAGATGGATAATGAAGTAACCATAGCTATTAAGAATAGTGGAAAAGGGATACTAAAAAAAGATATCGGTCAGGTTTTCAAGAAGGGCTATACCTCTTCCGAGGATAGAAGCGGAATGAAAGCCACGGGTTATGGACTATACCTTTCCAGCAAACTCAGCGATAAGCTTGGACATAGGTTGACAGTGGAATCTGAATATGGGAAGTACGCTGTTTTCTCTTTAACCTTCATTGAAAATCCAACCATGCATAATACGATTATCTCCTGAAAAATGAATCCATCTAATTATCTGTTAGAGATATTTCTTTGTGACAGAATTGTAAGATTGCATCCAAAAGTGTAAGGTAATGCGATTTTACCTGTTTTTTTGTATGAGATATAATCACCTCATAGAGACGATTATGGGGGTAAAAATAAATGCAGATTCTAAGAGTCGAAAATGTAAGTAAGGTATATGGATCCAAAAAAAGTTCAAAACAGTACATGGCCCTAAAGAATATAAGCTTTGATGTAAATGAAGGCGAATTTATTGGTGTAATGGGTCCGTCGGGTTCAGGGAAAACCACACTTCTTAACATACTGGGTAGCATTGATAAGCCTACAACAGGAAGGCTTATAATGGATCATCGGGACATCACAGGTCTAAGCAAAGATCAGCTGGCTGTTCACAGAGCTAAGAAGATAGGCTTTATTTTTCAGGATTATAATTTGCTGGAGACCATGACTTTAAAGGAGAATATTATTTTACCATTGGCATTGGCGGGATATAAGACTCGAGTTATGGAGAATAAGCTAAATAGTATTGCTGAAGATTTGGGTATAAAGGCAATACTGGATAAGTATCCTTATGAAGTATCCGGCGGAGAACAGCAGCGTGCGGCGGCATGCCGAGCTTTGATTACCAATCCAAAGCTGATTCTTGCGGATGAGCCTACAGGCAATCTGGACTCGAAATCAGGGAAGGACTTGCTGGAGCTCTTAACTTTTATAAATAGGGAGTATAAGGCAACAATTCTTATGGTAACCCACGATGTTTTTGCTGCCAGCTATTGTCATAAAATAATGTTTATTCGTGATGGTGAGATATACAATGAGCTCTATGCAGGGGATGACAAAAAACAATTCTTTGACTCCATCATAGACGTCTTGAGTGTCCTTGGGGGTGAGCGAATATGATTAAGCTTTCCACCTTGGCTGTTCGGAACATAAAACGGAACTTCAAAAGATATGTAATGTACTTTTTTTCCTTATGCTTTAGCGTGTTTACCGCATATACCTTTTTTGCTTTAATGGAAAACGAGCTTGTATCAAATGCATTTACCTATGATGACAGGTATAGGGCTTTATTGTTGGCCTTTGGCATTATCATAATGGTCTTTGTCATGTTTTTTCTTATAAGCTCCAACAATAGTTTTATTAAAGCAAGAAAGAAGGAGATCTCTACCTATTCCCTGTTTGGCATGACCAACAGAAAAATTGGCAGGCTGCTTTTTATGGAGACCATGATTGTAGGCCTTACGGCCTTAGCCCTGGGTATAGGTATCGGAATATTTTTTTCAAAGCTCATTGCGATGATTTTACTGGATATTTCCCTGGCATCCTTTACCGGAGATATAGAATTCAGTATAGCGTTTAAAGCCATCTATATAACCGGGATTATCTTCTTGGCCATATTCTGTGTCATGGGTCTATCAGGCTTAAGGGTTATAAATAAATTCGAATTGGTGGATCTGTTTAAGGCTGACAAGGTCTCGGAGGGTAACTCAAGGGGATCCATAACTGCTCTTGCTTTATCCCTCTTGTTAATTGGGACTGGTTACTACCTGGCATCAATAAAAAACTATTTCTTAGTGGTTGCGGCTATACCCATCTTAGTCTTAGTAATAAGTGGAACCTACCTGTTCTTTTGGGGTGGGCTGCCCAGAGTTTTACACCTCATCAAGAAAAACAAAGGAAGGCACTACCGAGATGTCAATCTGATTTCTATATCTATGTTCACCCATAAGATTAAGACTATAGCATCTACCATGGCGACTATAGCAGTTCTATCAGCGGTAGCAACAACAGCCATTGCCACTGGGTTTACCCTTTATAGTAGTATCGAAAAAAACACTTATGATACCAATGGTTATGATATGTACTTCTATGGTGGACAGGAAGAAGTATTAGATTATATATATAAGGCTTTTGAAAAGCATAATGTAAGAATCATAGATGAGTATACTACCCAGCGATATAAATGCAGCCCGGAGGTAGAGCCGATTGTAGTTGAGGGCAGGGAACTTACCTTTGGTCAGGACAATTATTTCAGGGTATATTCTGAGTCTGAGTATAATAGGCTGATTTCGGTGTCAAGAAGTCAGTTAAGGCCTGTGTATATAAAACCTGGCGAAGCAATGTTTGGATATCCTGGTGTAATCAATGATTTAGAGGATACAATAGTTGGAAAACTATTAAGCTTTTCCTCCGACCTAACCATCGAAATCACTTCGGTAACACAAAAGGATATTTTAACCTTCGGAGCATTTTATACCTTGGTCTTAAATGACAATGATTTTAATATCCTCAATCATAGCGGTGATATCATAGCTACTGACAGAAATGGAGACCCTTTGGATCGGGTAACGGTGTTCAAATATGAAAACCCTCTAAAATCAGGGGATTTAAATGCAGACTTTATACAAATATTAGATGGAAAGACTGGGAGCTATAGGACTGCATACAATCATTATAATGAATCCTTAGAGACTTTTGGACTGATTTGTTTTATCGGATTCTTCATGAGCGGGGTTTTCATATTGATGACTGCCAGCCTCCTGTATTTTAAGCAAATAATGGCTGCTGAAGAAGAACAGCATCAGTATAAGATGCTTAGAAAAATAGGCCTGAGTACTGAAATAGAGAAAAGAGTTATAACCAAAAGGTTGTTCCCTGTTTTCTTAATTCCCTTATTAATAGGCATAATCCATAGCGTGTTTGCTATGAAGGCGGCTGATACTATGATATTTTCCAATATGTTACCAGTTGATAATTCCTATATTGTGGTTCTGTCCTTCTCGGCAGTAATGTATGCCGCCTATGCATTGGTGTATGGTATATTTTACTTTATAACAAAGGGGCAGTATTCGAGAATAGTAAAATAGCGAATATTAACTGTAAACCTATAACAATGATAAACTGAAAATCGCTGGTTCAATGCCGGCGATTATTAGTATATACAGATGATAATATTCTGTTTCACCATGTATTTTGGTTGTAAATACATTTATAGGAAGGGTTTTGAAAAGGAATAAAGAATAGTGTAAGGTAGGAGTTGGTAAACGAATAAAAACCTATCTAAGCGTGTATTTGGTTTTATGTAGTTAATGAGGTGTTTTTATGAAAAATATTTTATTCTTATGCGGCCCAAATGGAATAGGAAAAAAGTATTATATGATCGTATCCAAAGAGCTTTAAATGAATCTCGAAAAGCCTTTGATGATGTGGTTTATCCTAAATTGGATATAACTAGTTTGTCTGTTTCCGAAGCTGCAAAAACTATTATTAAAGAAGCAGGATTATAAAAGTGACACTGTATTCTGTGCCTGGATGATTACATGAAATAGGAGTGATATTGGTGAAACATGAATGGAGAAAACATGAAAAGAACTTATACTTGCCAAAGCAAAAGCCGGAACTTGTAACTGTTCCGGAACATAAATTCTTTATGATAGAAGGAAAAGGGAATCCGAATAGCGTAGATTTTTCAAACAGGATAGAAGTCCTTTATTCCTTGGCTTATGCCGTTAGGATGATGCCCAGGCAGGGATATACGCCGGAAGGCTATTTTGAATATACGGTATATCCGCTGGAAGGACTCTGGGATCTAACGGAAGAGGGAAGAAAGTCAGACACACTGGTTAAGGATGAACTGCTGTATACCATTATGATCAGACAGCCGGATTTTGTAACAGAAGAAGTAGTGGAGAGAGCCTTTGAAAGCGTAAGGAAAAAGAAACCTCATCCCCTATTGGATGAAGTATCATTTGATACGATTGAGGATGGATTATCTGTTCAAATGCTTCATGTCGGCCCTTATGATGACGAACCACGCAGTTTTAAAAAGATGAGGGAATTTATTGAAGAAAATCATCTGGAAATAAAGACCTTAAGGCATAGGGAAATCTATCTGTCGGATGTCAGGAAAGTGGAGCCCGCTAAATTAAAAACGGTTTTAAGGTATATGGTTAGAAGAATATAGGTAATATTCTACATTTATATAGTATAGTGCATACTTCATTTCGTTTGACGAACCGGATAGGTATACTAAAGTACTAACAGATTTTATCCTGCATTAATCTAGCCTGCACCCCCTATTAAAAGAAAAATATTTTTTCGCATTCTATATAATATGTAGACAACTACATAGAGCTCTTTAAAAAGATTCTCGATGCCATGTATATGATGTATAAAGGAGTTTGTTTTATGGAAAAAGAAATACCCGATAAAAACCTATTTATGATGTGTAAAAATTTGAATACTAATGCACTTGCCGAGCTACCATATGGATATCATGTAAGGACCTGTAGAAGGAATGAATTAGAAATATGGAAGAAGATGCCCTTTGATGATGAGGATACCGCCAAGCAGTATAAAGATTTTATGACAAGGTTTTTCAATGATGTTTATGCCGGTAAAGAGGATTTATTTTTTGAAAAATGTTTATTTGTTTGTGATAATAAGGATATCCCTGTTGGGACATGTTTTGCATGGAAGGCATACGATAGAATCACTACGATACATTGGTTTAAAGTCATAAAGGAATATGAGGGTTTGGGCATAGGAAGAGCACTGCTTTCCATAGTGATGCAAAGCATTCCAAAAGAAGAGTATCCCGTATTTCTACATACACAACCTGCAAGTTTTCGGGCAATAAAATTATACTCTGATTTTGGTTTTGCCCTATTGACGGATCCCGTAATCGGTTATAGGAAAAATGATTTGGAAGAATGTTTGCCTATTTTGGAGACCCTTATGTATAAAAAGGATTTTCAAAAGTTACAGTTTGAACAGGCGCCTGAGAATTTTCTAAAAGCAGTGAAATCAAGATACGTAGATGAATTTTAGTTTAAAGCAACTGAAATATCTATTTAAATTGACCAATTCCTTGTATTCCTGGTATACTCTCATTATAATAGTCTTTTTTGGTTAAATTGGTATTATCCTGATTATATATTGGCAAGTAAATCTATTTTGGCAGAACTGCTTGGTGTTCTAATTTTCAATTCCCACGGAGTCCGGGACAGAGTCATAAAGAGAAAACAAAAACAATCCTTATAGAAATCCAATGTGAAGTGAGGCTATATTATGAGGAAGGTATTAAAAATTAGGGCATTGGGGTTAACCATATTAATCATCATGTTTATTACCGGTTGTAGTCTGGCATCTGATTATCAGAACAGTATATTTGTCGATGATAGTAAGATCATAAAAGAGGCGGACAGCTATGTGTATGGAAGCCG
>DGDX01000037.1:17361-18913 GCA_002385665.1 Firmicutes bacterium UBA3941 | reverse complement strand
TGTTCGCTGCTTGATAATAGTCTTTCAAAAATCCGCTCTTCTTCCTTTTATATTGTAGGATTACCTGCCAAATCAACAAATAATGGGATTTGACTCGGAACTTGACTGTATAATAGGGCGAGTATCGGAAAAGGTAATAAAGATATAATAACTGATAAAGAAAAGATTAAGTTCATTTTTTATTCCCCCAAAATCCTTAAAACTCTAACGTTGAAAGATATTCCAAGGTTTTTTCCGCGATGTACTCATGTTCAACATTATGAACATAGTGACCGCAATCGAGTTGTATCAGCTGTGCACCACTCCGGGCTGCAAATCTCTCCTGGCAAGGTATCCAGTATTCCCCGATTTCCCTTCCGTCGGATACAAACATAAGTATCGGCAAATCCAGAGCACCGCCCGATGATACTGTCATAGCATTATTATATACCGATTTCCCTTCCAATATATAGTCGATATTTACAGCATTCCTGTACATCAACAGTTTTTGCTGTTCTTTTTCATGTTCAGTTAATGAACTTTCATTAAGAGGATAGACACCCGGTATCCTGTGCAGCCCCAGCCAAATGGTTGCACGTCCAATATACATTAGTTGGTTGAGGCTTGAAAAATTGAAGTACTCATAGCTTTCCGGCACAGCCATATCAAGCCCAATAATAGCCGTTACCTCATCAGGATACTGCTGCGCCCAGTATACGGCTTCCAGACCAGACATGGAATGAGGGAATAATATATATGGTCCGCTTTCTCCTGCCAGGGACAATCCCTGTCTGACTTCGTTGAGCATAGTGTCAATATCCCGTCCCACTTCATAGATATCGGAATATCCATATCCCGCTTTTTCAACTACTGCTATTCTATACTCATCTGAAAGCAAACTGTATAAGGGTTTAAAGTCGTAAACCGGGGAAACCGTTGCGGAACCTGACATGAAAACCAAGGTTGGCCTGTTACCTTTTTCGCCCTCGGCATATACATGTATTTTGTGACCGTCAACATCCACAAGTATACCGTTTGGACGGATAGCATTCACCTCGTTACCAAGAGAGACATGATGATAAATGGTTGTTGTCAATAAAAATATAAATACTATACATAGCAATGCCAATATCAGCTTGCCCGTTATCTTTACTAACCCTTTCATCTCACCCTCCATGTTTGCTTGTGGGATCTATACACATAATAAACGGTCATCACGGCATCCGCAATGTCATTCTTGTCCTTTAATATTTATTACACTTACGAGTATTGTCCTACTCCTTAGGGTACATCCGCTTAAAAATAATCTCTGCTGCTTCTTGGGCGTAAATCTCGCTTACATCAACTTTTTCCGTATCCATTTTATAATAATTTTTTAATCTTGATACACTTCTGCTAATAAGATCTTCTGTCCGTATTCCCCGTTCTACATCCCTTGTAATTCGTGAAATCAATGCTTGCTCTGAACACACCAGGGAAAACTTATATAGAATACAATCATCTTTATGCAATCTGGACAATACATCATCAAGGATACCTTGTTCATGCATTACCCAACAAAAAATAATATTTT
>DGDX01000037.1:0-17180 GCA_002385665.1 Firmicutes bacterium UBA3941 | reverse complement strand
GGTCTCTGCGGTGACCTGAAAGGGGTTGGCGTCCCAACACCAGTCACCATCAAGAAAGACGCAGTTTGGCAACAGTTTTTGCAATTCTCTGCTCGTTGCTGTCTTTCCTACGCCCATAGTCCCATTTATAAAAATCAGGTTTTTCATTATCTATTCTCCATGCTAAGGTAATCCTGGTTCATAATAAACGTTTACGAATGGATGTCAAAGTCAACAGGCCCCATAGAATTTTCATATCGCTATATGAAGTATAATTATAGTTTATAGTTTTTGTCAAGTTTTAGTAATATAAGGTATTTTGTGGCTAGATCTAACGTTTGAATAATATATCGAGGTAGTAGATGAATATCCTGTATTAGTGAAAGATGATGCACATTTTGCACATCATCTTTCATATTTCTTTTATACTTCCTTTATTCTAACCTTATCCTAAAAGCTGTACCATTACCCAAGTCCACATCTACGGTATCGGCTGCATTTCCTGCTTCGCCTACAGTCTCCCCGCCGGGAAGAATCCTATTCTTACTCATCCATTGTCCTTCATGCCACCTGCCTTCTTCAACCAACAGGCTTTTCCCGGATACCACAGGACACACGGTTACAAGGGTATCCACCCCCAACACGGTATAATCATATTCTCCTGTCCTTAGAATGATACATTTACCGTCCTTGCCGGTGATCATTCTCCATCTCATTCCCCATCTTCTTTCCTCAACCTTTCTGGGAGTGCCGTATGAAATATAGTGCATCATGTCCTCGGTGCCTGCCAGAGCAGCGATTTGCCTGGATGCATGATTCATGGCAGATAAAGCCCGTCCATAGTATATGGCGGCATCAGACCATTCTCCATTCCTGTCGACAAAAGGTTTTTCTTTAACTCCATCCCTCCAAGCCCTCCAACCAAATGTGTGGTCTATAGCCCAGGGAGAAAAGCCCTGAGCCCCGTGTTCGCAAACGGCCAGGTAAAGGTTGAGGTCGGCATCCCCGACTGACTCGGTTGAATGCTCCGCTATGAAAGGGATATTTCTTCCCCTTGTAAAATGCTGCATGGCAAAGGCCAGATCTCCCGGTGTAAAGCCGTAGTAGTCAGGAGCAACAAAGTCAACACCGTGACACTCCTCCAAATACATTTCCACATCCTCTCCCGGCCTCAATGGATTTATGGGAAAGTTCACATAGGTTAGTACCGGAAATATACTCTTTTGGTCCTTGAGTAATGAGTTCAGGTATTTGATCAGGGACCTGACACCAAACTCGAACTCGCTACCGCCCTCATTTTCATATAATTCGTTGCAAACACTGCAGTAACAGCGGGGAGACCAAAAATCCATCAGGGGTTGCTGTCCTTCTTCCGGTTTTTCATGGCTCATGTACAGGCAAACCTCGTTTTCAATCTGCATCATAATAACCGTACGTTCACTACCGTCCACCTCTGCCAGATGACTTAGAAGCTTGTTAAAGGTCTTTCTCTCCGCTTCCAAGGTGTTCCTGCTGTTAGGGCACAGGCCATCCCGTTCCCTACCTCTCTCGTCGATAATTCTGGGAAACCTCTTTCTGTCGCCGGTTATCCACTCAGGGGCAGGCCTTGAACTCCCCCCCTGGTTTGTACCAAACCACAGCAGGGACATGCGTAGTCCGAACTCACGACATCTTGCAATTGCATGATCCAAAACTTCCCAGTTATATTTTCCCTCCTCAGGCTCCAATACAAGCCATCTTAGGGGAAAGAAAAGGGTATTGCAACCCATGGAAACGGTATGTTGGAACAGGTAGTCAAAGTTTTCGATTTTGGTGCAATTGAGATAATCATATTGAATACCCAAAGTCAGATATGGGCGTCCATCAATATGTATTCTATTTCTCCCCTTATATTCCTTAATTTCAGACCAAATTTTCATAATAACCTCCTATAGCCAATCTGCATTCTCCAGTATTGCCTATTATATATCATATGCTATTTGGTGTCATTACAAAAGCTCTATATGCAAAAACGCAGACAAGGATATTCCAACCGTTCATCTCTGACGCTGTCCGTTTTTGACATTTCCATGTTTAACTAATACAATATAATAAACATCCTTCTTGGACATTTGAATTTTTGTAACATTTGATGGATAACTTGCATATACTAATAATAAAAGAATAATCCATTTTATAGTATAAGTGCAAATGAACAGGCGATACGCTTATGCGTGTGCGGCTGGGCCTTTTATAAGGCAGTGGATATAGCAAAATCCATGGGACATTGCGTTAGATAATGTTCCATGGATTTTTTAATAGGTCGCAGGAGGTATCTCTATGGAAAGGAATAATTTTAGTAAAGTACGACAAGTTCTCTTTATCATTCTGCTGGCTAATATTCTCGTAGCTATACTGAAAATCATTATAGGTTCAATCATCAAAAGTGCAAGCATGACAGCGGACGGATTCCATTCCCTTGCGGATGGTTCTTCAAATGTTGTCGGGTTAATTGGCATCCATTTTGCTTCTAAACCGGAAGATAAGGAACATCCTTATGGACATAACAAGTATGAAACATTGGCAGGTTTATTTATATCAGTTATGCTCTTTTTCGCTGGAGGAAAGATAGTTGTAGACGCAATACAAAGGTTTAGGGAGCCTGTAATTCCTGAGATAACAATAGAGAGCTTAATGGTGCTAATTTTTACTTTGACAGTTAATATCGTCGTTTCTGTTACAGAATATAGGAAAGGTAAAGAGCTTAACAGCCAGATTCTTATTTCAGATTCAATGCATACAAGAAGCGATATTTATATATCGTCAGGAGTTTTTGCCACTCTTGTAGGCGTTAAATTTGGGCTTCCTCCTGTAATCGACCCAATTGTTTCATTGGTGGTAGCCGCTTTTATTTTTCACGCCAGCTATGAAATTTATAAGGAGAATAGCAATATACTTCTTGACAGTGCGGCCATTGATGCTCAAGATATCAGAGATCTTGTAATGAGTTTTGAAGATGTTAAGGATGCTCACAAAATTAGGAGTAGAAGCAGCATCAATTGTCTGCATATTGATTTACACATAGTGGTAAATCCGAAATTGAATGTTGAAAAATCCCATAACCTAGTCCACGATATAGAAGACGCTATAAAAGCAAAATTTGATAAAAATGCACAAGTTATAGTTCATGTAGAACCCGATGGATAAAGTCTGGTTAAGATTAGCAGTCTACTTCCTTACCAGCTCCCCGGCATCCATTTCACACACTGTATGGCACATCACCTGAATATCCAGGGGATTGTGGGATGCAAGCAAAATTGTTGTATCCCCATTAGCGTCAGTTTAAATTCTTTACTTTACTTTATGAGAGGTTTTTGCTTAATGTTCAAAATAATACCCCCAAGTAGATAATCCTGATTAATCAGACTGTCTACTTGGAGGTATTATATCATTGGCTGTCTACTTTTTGATGCTTATTGTATGCTTATTATATCTTTATTTTGAATGTCTTTATCTCATAGGGCTTAATCTCTATATCAAATCCATCGCCGTTAAGGGCCACAGGTCCAATTTCTTCTTCAATCAGGTTGCATTCCGTTATGGAAGAAGCCTTTACACCCAGACTTACATGGGCCCTGGTCAATGACCTGTCGCATTCATATATACGTACAACCATGCCTGTTCCGTCCTCAGCCTCTTTTATCGCCTCTATAATCACGTTCTTTTGGTCAACGGATATCAGTGAGTACTCATTGCCAGGATCTCCGCCCTTAACAGCATAGGCCGGCTGGTTTAGCTTATAAGCTTCCTGCACCGTTCCACCGTCACGCCAGTTCCCTGCATGGGGATAAAGGGCATAGGTGAAATAATGCTCCTCATAATCCGTCATGGGATTGGGCTCAATACCGGATTTGATGAGGGTAATGGCCACATTTCCATCCTTTACCGAGTGACCATACTTACAATCATTGAGCAAGCTAACCCCATAATGGCCCTCTGACAAATCTACCCATTTCTGCCCGCAGCTTTCAAATCTTGCCACATCCCAACTGGTGTTGGTATGAACCTTTCTGGTCACATTACCAAACTGAATATCAAATGTGGCCTCGTCAGTATGAATATTCACCGGGAAATGGACCTTTAAGAGATGCTGGTGTTCCTTCCAGTCTACATAAGTGTTAAACTCGATCCTTCTGCTGTCCCTGTAAAAATAAATCTTTTGCTTGATCAGGGAATTGCTAATTCTACGATCGATTTCCAGGGTAGCCCGGAGAGTCCCCACTTCAGTCCATTCCAGCCTTTCCACCTGGTCTGCATCCCAGCATTTTTCAGTATAGTAAATGTCTATATCCCAGTTGTCATAGTACATGGGCTTGTCTTCATACATGCGGAACAGGTTGGCCTGCCCTCCTGCCTGAAGAACCTGCCTTTGGTTTTCCTTATCATAGATTTCAGTGAACAGCCCATTCTTATCAAGCTTAATCCTGTAGAATGGGGTTTCCAGGTTGTAGTTATCCTTTAGGATAAATGGCTGTGTAGATACATCCGCCTCTTCTACTATTTCAAAGGTCTTACTGCCCTTTGAAGGAATTCCCTCTACATAGGCAATTGCTCCATCGGATGTTTGCTGGATGGGATATATATTACCCTTTTCATCCTTTAACCCAGCTGCCTGACATTCGCCTAAATTAATGATATCATCCCGCCTAAAGCCAAGGGTATTATATATGGTAAGCCCACTTCCTCCACCTGTTAAAGTCTGGAGCCTTTCTTCTAGTAGAGATGTTGCCTTCTCCTTCAGCTGGGCATATTCCTTCTTGGTTACCTCGTAAACCTCATAGATAGAAGTTCCCGGCAGAATATCGTGGAACTGGTTTATCAGCAGGGTTTTCCATAGCTTATCCAGTTCTTCCCTGGGATAGGGCATTCCCTTCAGATCCTGTGCCAGCACAGACATCAGCTCCAGGTCCATTAGCAGAAACTCGCCCTTGCGGTTGGAGCGTTTATTCCTTGCCATTGAAGTATAGGTTCCACGGTGATATTCGAAATAGAATTCCCCTTCCCATACAGGAAGTCTCCTGTTATCCTTAACCCGCTCCTCCAGTTCCTCGAAATACTTTAGGGTAAATTCCTGTCTAACCTTGGGTATGCCCCGTATTCCCTTTTCCATGCGCTTTGAGGTCTCCAGCATTTCCCTGGTTGGGCCTCCACCACCGTCACCATAGCCATAGGAGATTAGGATATCGTTGTTGATATTCTTGTTCTGGTAGCGTTCCCAGCCCCCCATGATAGCATCGGGATGCAGGAGACCGTTGTAGGTGGTA
Source organism: Firmicutes bacterium UBA3941 (assembly GCA_002385665.1). Lineage (GTDB taxonomy): Bacteria > Bacillota > Clostridia > Caldicoprobacterales > UBA3941 > UBA3941. Next base: position 11,898 of record DGDX01000037.1, on the reverse strand, counting down.
AAGAAGTTGCTCACATCCTGTCCTATTCCCACAGTGGTAATAAAGTGGGCCAATACTTCGGTACCGTCTATCCCCCTCCATCGCATTGTATCGTAGGGAACTTTGTTGAACTGGTTCCAGGACAATTTAGTGGTCATGAAATAATCAATGCCGCTTTTTTTCATAATCTGGGGCAGGGCTCCGGAATAACCAAAGACATCGGGAAGCCAAAGTACCCTGTTGTCTACTCCAAACTCCTCCTTAAAGAACCTCTTCCCATGGATGAATTGCCGTACCAAGGATTCTCCGGAAGTCACGTTGCAGTCGGCTTCAACCCACATGCCTCCTTCAGGCTCCCAGCGCCCTTCCCTGACTCTTTCCTTCAAGTGGTTGTAAAGCTCCGGATACCTTTCCTTCAGGAAATAGTATAGCTGGGGTTGACTGGACATAAACTTGTAATTGGGATACTCCTCCATCAACTTCAATACAGTGGCAAAGCTTCTGGCCACCTTTTCCCTGGTCTGTTCTACAGTCCACCACCATGCCACGTCAATATGGGTATGGCCGATACAGGTTGCAATAATATCACTGTATCCCGCCATATCTTCATATAAGGCCTTGGCGATATATTCCCTGGCCTTGTCCAGGGATGAATAGAAAGCCTCGGAGTAGGGTTTCCTTAAATCCAGATAGTTAATGGTATTGTTTAGGATACTCTCTATGGCAAGCCGGTTCTGATCTTCCTCGTCCATACGGGGAAATGCCTCCAGAGGTACCTTTAAATCATAGTATAATTCTACAATTTTAGGATCGATCTCCTGTACTTCCACAATAAGCTTAAATTCACTATGTAAGGTTCCAGTATAGGCCTGCAGGTCAAATCGATAGGTATCTCCTGCTTTTGCAGATCCGGTTATCAGGACCTCTTTATGGTTCATATCCAGCCCTTGGACAACCACTCCATTTACAAAAAGCAGGAATTGAGGGTTTTTGCCGTCATCCCATTCTTCAATTTGTGTCCTAACCTTGAGCCACATGGGCTTGTTGTCCAAACTCTCCGGAACCGTAAAATCTGCCCGGAACCAGTAATGTCTATCCGGCCCATACCAGTGCATAAGCTTGCTGTCAAAGGGCTTAAACTCCACTTCTGCAGCATCTGCATCCTCTGGACGCAAATATTTACCCTCTTTGTATACCAGGCTTTCTATTGGGATTTTCTGCACTACCGCCAACTTTGCCAGCTGATCGCAAATAACACCAATTCGTCTATCAATGTATCTCATGCTTTCCTCCCCCTGCTAAATTTTTTAACTTTGGTGTAAGCCTTATATTATGTTTTGTACAATATATAACAAAGGTGATATATACCAAACAAGAATTAGCTCATTTAATGGTATAAGTGATTTCAAGATTATCCTGAGAATTGCCACCTACAAAGATTTTAACGTTTCCTGGCTCTACACAAAACTCCATCTCACTGTTCCATATGCCCAGCTCCTCTTCACCCAGGGTGAAAATAACATCCATCTTCTCGCCGGGATTTAGGTGAATTTTCTTGAATCCCTTTAACTCCTTTATACGCCTCGTAACGCTGGCTTCCAGATCCCTGATGTAAAGTTGCACAACCTCCGCCCCCGGAAGATCTCCTGTATTTTCCACTGTAGTCTTTACCTTTATATTTTTACCCTCCTGTAGATCCTTAACGGATAAATCCTTATCCAAAACTTCCAAGCCGCTATACCTAAACTCTGTATAGCTCAGGCCATGACCGAAATGGTATAGGGGAGCTGCATCCATATCCAAATATGAATTTACCAGGCCCAGGTCCTTGTGATTATAATACACCGGTAATTGTGCAGAAGATCTGGGTATGGAAACCGACAGCTTTCCTGAAGGGTTATAGTCACCAAATAAAACTTCGGCTATGGCCTTACCCCCTTCTTTGCCGGGATACCATCCACATAGGATTGCCTTGCAGTTTTCAGCTATCCATGGAATAGCATGGGGTCTTCCCTGGATAAGTACTACTACAACCGGTGTACCGGTCTTCTCAATCTCCTTTAGTAGTTCTACCTGCACGCCCCCCAGCTCCAGATCTGCCAGATCCACACCTTCTCCGCAGTCCATTTCTGAAGGATCCCCACCTACTATGGCAGCCCCGTTAACATCAAAAACAGTGGAAAAGTCCCTGGCACTGGAACCGCCCAGAACAACTACAGCAATATCAGCCCTCTTTGCAGCATCTATGGCTTCTTGGAATCCCTCCCTGGACATATCGCGGATGCCACAGCCTTTGGCATATATCAATTCTGTTTGGGGCGGCGCTACAGCTTCCAGACCCTGCAGGACCGTAAATCCTGTATTCTTTCTTTGGGGTGCAGTATAATCACCCAGTTGGTTATAAAGGTTATCCGCATTAGGACCTATTACTGCTATACTCCTTATGTTTTTATCTATGGGCAGAAGATTATCCTCGTTCTTTAACATCACTATGGATTCCCGGGCTAACTGTAGGTTGACTCTCCCGGCCCTTGGGGAATATACTACCTGACTGGCCAGGTTTTCGTCAGTATATGGATTCTCAAATAATCCCAGCATAAATTTAAGCTTTAATACCCTACTGACAGCCCTATCTATATATTCCATTGAAACCTTGCCCTGCTTTACTGCTTCTTCCAAGGTAGTGAATGAATCATCCCACAGACTGAGGTCTACCCCTGATGTTAATGCCAGGGCAGCTGCACCCTCATGATCTCCGGTTAAGGTCAGCAGCTTATCTATTGCTGTACCGTCTGCCATAACTATGCCATCAAAGCCCCATTCATCCCGCAGTATGTCTGTGAGCAGCTTTTTATTGGCATGGCATGGGATACCATCAATTTCGTTATAGGCAGCCATGCAGCCTAAAGCACCTGCCTCCACTCCGGCCTTCATACCCGGTAAAAAGATCTCTCTGAGCTCTCTTTCGCCAATAGACGCCGGAGCAGCATTATGACCGCCTACAGATGCTCCCTGAGCACAGAAATGCTTCATTACAGCAACTACCTTATCCCTGCTTTTAAGTTCCTCCCATGTTTCTCCCTGAAGCCCTTTTACGGCCGCAACTGCCATCCTGGCAGCATGATAGGGATCTTCCCCGAAACACTCTTCGCTGCGCCCCCACCTGGGATCGCGAACAATATCCAGGAGGGATATAAGGCCCAGATTCCCTCCACGGGACCTGATCTCAGCTGCCACCTGGGATGCGGCTTCCCTATATAGCTCAGGATTCCAGGTACAGCCTATGCCTAAATTGGTCGGCAGCATAGTCCCATCAAGGGCCTGGTGGCCATGAGGACATTCTTCCGATATAAGAACCGGTATACCCAGCCTTGTATTTTCTATAACATATCTCTGTATCATGTTGGCTACTTGAGCGGACTTTTCCACCGGTATACCTGTATCAAAGGTGACCCCCGACCATGGATCAGCCCTAAAGAGTCCGTATAAGGCCCCCATTCCATCTCCAAACTCTACAGTTTTTTTAAATTCCTCTGTAAGTTCTATGCTGTCTCCATTTCTTCTATAGGCGTTCCAACCAAACATCTTTTGATTTAACTGGCCTACTTTTTCCTTCAAAGTCATCTTAGATAGCAAATCATTAACCCTGACATCGATATCCAAAGTTTTGTCCTTATACTTGTCCATTCTCTGTTTTCCTTTCTAAAGCTATATGATTATGGTTCCCCCTTTGATAGAAATCTCTTCTATCATGAGATCTAACCTTATGATTAAAATATAAATCCCTCTTATATTCTTGTTCTTCATTTATTAATCATCCAACTGTAATTGCAGTACATATTAAGAAAGCAATAATAGAAATAGAGGTCCAAATTCTAAGAGCATGAATAAAAGCAAGATTAAGACCGAAAATACATGGGATGTCGTTTAGAAAATGTACATCTTTAGTATATCTTTCATCTGGCAATAAATCAACCAAATTTAACCATATCCGGGAAATAAGAAAGGTTTCCACCTATCGGCTATTATTGCCGAAAGTCTGGAAACCTAATATTTAATCCTTTTTATGCTAATTTCTATCCTACAGAATACATAAAAGTTTCCCTACAGGCCAATCACCAAATGCTGCGATACTTTGCCAGCTTTACAGGGAATGGCCTTTGTCCTTCTTGTACCGGTATAAGAACTGTTTGGTTCTCTCCTCCTTAGGATCGTCAAACACTTCCTGAGGGGAACCCTGTTCGACAATCACACCCTCATCCATAAAGATAACGCGATCCGCAACGTCACGGGCAAAGTCCATCTCATGGGTCACGATGATCATTGTAGTATTCTCCTCTGCCAAATTCCTAATGACTTTCAACACTTCCCCTGTGAGCTCGGGATCCAGGGCGGATGTAGGTTCATCAAAACACAAGATGTCCGGTTCCAGGGCAAGGGCACGGGCAATGGCCACCCGCTGCTGCTGTCCACCGGATATCATATGGGGATAGTTGTCCAGCTTATCTGACAGGCCAACCTGAGATAGTAACCTTTTGGCTCGATCCTCAATTTCATTTAGGATAGCCTTTTTCTCCTGCTTATAGTCAGGGCGTTCTTTGGCCAACAATTCTGCTGCCAATGTAACATTTTTTAGTACCGTGTATTGAGGAAATAGGTTAAAGTTTTGGAAGACCAAGCCGAAATGCAGGCGTTTTTTTCGCACTTCGCTTTCCCTTTGAGTGGCGGGATCCATGGCATCAAAAATCACCTCATTATTGACCATGATGCTACCCTTGTCAGGCTTTTCCAGGAAGTTAAGACAGCGCAGCAAGGTGGTCTTTCCACTGCCGGAAGAACCTATAATAGCCAGTGACTCTCCTTTTTCCAGGGAAAAATCTATCTTCTGCAGCACTTCCAGTGTCCCGAAACTTTTTCCCAAATTTTTAACTTCTAAAATGGCCATTGGAATCCCTCCTTTCATGTACGGAAATAGCCCAGTCTCTTTTCCAGCCAATCCAGCAGTATGGTTAACACCCCAACAAAGACAAGGAAGTAGATTCCTGTAGCAAAGAGGGGCCAAATAAGTCCTCTGCTGCTGTATTCCCCGGCCATCATTATGATCTCCTTATTTGCAATGATCCGGGCAAGGGATGTATCCTTCACCAGGGTAATCACCTCATTACCTACCGGTGGCAGGATACGCTTTATTACTTGAAGGAGCGTTACCTTGAAAAAAATCTGACTCTTTGTCATGCCTAAGACCAGGCCAGCTTCATACTGTCCCCTTGGTATGCTCTCGATACCTCCCCGGAAGATTTCCGAAAAATAACAGGCATAGTTAATAACAAAAGCAACTGTAGCTGCAACAAAGCGACCCGTATCACCGGCCGGCCATGTATATGACATGTTCAAAAGGCCTGGGCCGTAAAAAATTATCATCAGCTGCAGCATCAAAGGTGACCCCCGGACAACCCAGACTAGTGTTCTCATAAGCCAGCGAAGGGGATAAAAGCGGCTCATGGATCCAAAAGAAATCAGTAGCCCTAAGGGTAGTGAGAACAAAAGCGTTAGTGCAAAGAGCTTACAGTTCAGTATAAAGCTTTCCGTTAACCTATCAACAATCACAATAACCTGATCCATATCCCTATTACCTCAATATACAAGCGATAGGACAGAGGTTTTGCCCTCTGCCCTTGCTATAGTTTTCTATACTCTATAATTCTATTCAGCCAATTCCAATCCATACTTCTCAGCCAATTTAGCCATGGTTCCGTCTGCAACAAGTTCGTCAAAGATCTTATTCACTTCTGCACAAATATCGGAACCCTTGCGGAAGGCAACCCCATAATCCTCTTCGCCCAAGTAATCCACTATGGTAACATCCTCAAAGTTGGTGCCTTCACCGGTCATGGTATTTGCCAGGGTTAAGTCTAACACTGCGGCATCAGCGGTTCCTGCCTTTACTTCCATCAGGGCTTCAGTCTGCAAGGTCTTGGGTACGTAAGTTGCCTGCTTCAGGTTTTCGTCTGCCTCAATGGTGTCTTCACCGGCGGAGCCCTGCTCTGCAGCTACGGTCTTGCCAATTAAGGAAGAAGTGTCTTCATAATCTGCATCTTCCTTCATGACAACTACCTGGGCATTCTTCACATAGGGCTTGGTAATTTCCATGGTTTGCTTACGCTTGTCATCGATTGTAAGGCCGTTCCAGATACAGTCAATGGACTTTGCGTTTAGCTCTACTTCTTTGGTATCCCAGTTTATCTCAACAAATTCGGGCTCAACACCGAGCTTCTCACAGGCCAGGATTGCCAACTCCGTATCAAAACCGGTAAAATTACCATCTTCATCAGTATAATTCATAGGAGCATAATCGGTATAACCAATTATCATCTTGCCTTTTCCCTTAACATAGGCCAGATCACTTTCATCCTGAGTGTTACCAGCTGCATCCTTATCACCTGAGTTTCCACATGCGGCCAGGGCAAGAACCATGGTTAGTACCAGAAACAAATATAATAATTTCTTCATTGTCAATTCCCCCAATTTCAATTAAAAATCCTTTATCATTATAACACTTTACCGCAATAAAGCAAGCCCTTTTTTATAATTTATATAGTAAAAAATATAAATGGTATAAAAAATAAGCCATTGCCCATCCCCGAAATTTATACAACCATCATGAGTATAAAGAGTATAAAACCGAGGGAAATGAGCCATGGCTCAAGTTAGTATTGCAATATATGAAGACCTTCGTCTAATTACATTACTTATATATAGTAAGGATTATCTATAACAACGCTGGCTCTCAGTCACTCTTCTTTCTCCGGCAGCGATATCCCTGCCTTTTTTCCTGCTTCTATACATTTTAACAGCCAAGCCATATTCTTGCCCAGTGTTCTCATAATCTGCAATCCCTCCAGGTCCTGCTTGACCTCTTCGGCGTCATGTCCATGTACCATGTTCCAGTACTGTGACGATACAACAGGCATATTGGAAATGGTAAAATATTTGTTCAACTGCTCAAAAGCTGCTGTCGACCCACCGCGGCGGCAACATACAACAGCCGCTCCCGGCTTATACTGATATGATATCCCTGCCTGGAAGAATCGGTCTAAGAACGATGTAATCTGGCCAGTTGGCGCTGCATAATATACGGGTGAACCGAATACAAATCCATCGGCGGTTTCAGCCTTGTCTAAGGCAACATTGACGGTATCGTCATAGATACACCTATAGGATCCTTTGCTGCAGTGTCCGCATGCGGTGCAGCCTCTTATGGGCTCCTTGCCTATATGAAAGATTTCAGTCTCAATCCCTGCCTTATTCAACTCTTTTTCCACTTCACAAAGAGCTGTGTATGTACTTCCTTTCTCATTGGGACTACCATTAATTAAAAGTACCTTCATTTTTTATTACCCTCCTCCATGATTTACCAAGTAGAGATAATTTCATTATCCTTATTATACCATGAGTCTCTAGTTTTCGCCAAAACCCATATAATTGCTCTTAGTGTGAAGGTAAACCAGGGATTGGGTTCCAATAATAGGTTTGCTGCAATCCTAATTTGGAAAGTCACCAGCTCTATAGATTGAATAGTATTTTTTATAGGTGAAGTAAAACAATATCTATATGTAAGAAACGTGAAGGGTGGAAAAACGATATGTTTATACCAAAAAGGATTCTGTTTATGAAAGGGTCGCTGGATTATCAGGTAGGAAGGCAGATTCATGCTTACTTTAAAGATAACAGCAAAGTAGAAATAATTGAGCTAGGGAACCACGGAATCAAAAAGAACATACCAGGAGATGACATTTCCGAATTCTATCGACATGGCAAAAGGACCCTGGTAGTAGGAATTAGAAGAGGCATGAAGTTTCAGTCCTGCAAGCCTTCTGCTCACTATCAGCTCCCTCTGCTGTCAGGCTGCATCGGACAGTGTGAATACTGCTATCTGAACACAAATCTTGGAGACAGACCTTATATGCGGGTCAACGTAAATGTGGATGAAATCCTGGAACAGGCGGGGAAGAACATCGAAGAAAGACTGCCCGAGGTAACAATATTTGAAGGCTCTGCTACATCAGATCCCATACCTGTTGAACCCTATACCCATTCCCTGAAGCAGGCCATTCAATACTTCAGCAAAACCGAAAAGGGTAGATTCCGATTCGTAACTAAATATACAGATGTTGATACCCTCCTGGATGTTAATCATGGTGGTCATACGGAGGTTCGTTTTACCCTGAATACAGACAGGGTGATTCAAGACTTTGAAAATGGAACACCCCTGATGTCAAAACGAATCGAAGCTGCAAGAAAAATCATGTCCGCCGATTATCCCACCGGCTTTCTCATTGCTCCAGTCTTTTTATATGATCATTGGCAAGATGATTACAAAAATCTACTGTTAGAACTAAAAGATATTATTCCAAAAAACACAAGTTATCCTGTTACGTTTGAGGTAATATCCCACAGGTACACTCCGAGAGCAAAAAACATAATAACCAAGATTTTCCCCGATACAAAACTACCCATGGAGGATGAAGAAAGAACATACAAATATGGACAATTTGGCTACGGAAAGTATACCTACCGCAAAGAAGAGCTGGAAGAGATCAAGTCTTTCTTTAAGAAAGAGATTCCCGCTGTATTTCCAGATGGAGTAGTTAAATATATTATTTAAGCAAGGTTCATAGTCATGATCTGTCTATATTGGAGTACAACACGCCACCATAAGCGGATACGAGGGAGTATCTGAGCCGGGGTAAATTGATTTGTTAGGTCTCTCTGTCCTAAATCAACCTATCCTTGCGTAAGCCTGCAGTCATAAAACGCCATGCCGCCTTTCTGTTTGTTAGCCAGGCAATCTGAACACCGTTTTTTGTGTTGTTAATTATTCTGGGTATAAAAAACTTAGCCACGGTTTCGGGCTTATCTGCCAATATGTTGAACAGCTTTCTGAATTTTTCGTCCGAGATGACTTCAGACTGCTCACCGTCGGGGGTCTTTGTGATGAAATCAGTCAGCATCATCCCCGGAGATAACCGTCCCGCTATTACTCCGGTGCCCTCCAGCTCCCTGGCAAGCCCTTTCATAAAGTAGGTTAAGGCATGCTTGGTGGTACCATACAGTATTGTTTTTGGCTGTATCATGTTGTTTGAGCCAAGGCCTTCCATGCTGTATATTGCGCCATACCCCTGTTTCAGCATTCCCGCTGCTGCAACCTGTGAACCGTATATCACACCCATAATATTGGTCTTTACAGTATTCTCAGTATAGCTTTCGTCCGTTTCCCACAAAAACATGTAGGGCGTGTTTTGCCCCGCGTTATTGATCCATATATCTATCCTGTCCCACTGTGTAAAAGAAACATCCCAGAGTTTTTGCAGGTTTACTTTTTCCTGGACATTGCATGGGACATAAATGTACTTCCCTTCAAAAGAAGATAGTGCAGAATGGGCCGCTTCCGGTAGCACTTCATGCCTTCCGGATAGAGTGACATTACATCCGGCCCGCAGGAACTCCCTTGCCATAGATAAGCCGATACCCCGTGTACTGCCTGTTATCACTACATTTTTCATAAAGAATTCTCCTTTGCTTTCCCGTTTAAGAAATCCAAAACAGGTACGAGATTTTCCTCCTTTACGCCGTTAAAACCGTTTTCTATTATAGAGATGGCCTCTTCGGTTTTCTCATCTCTATCTTTACTGCTTTTAAGCATCTTTACGAAGATGGATAGCAAGATTCTATCCATTCCCTTTATCTCCTTCAAAGGGAGACAGCCGCCGCGCAGATAGAAAAACGGTATGTCTTCAATCTTATTCCTGGCGATAACCGTTTCAGTATCGGGCTCGGCAGTTTGTCCTGTACCCGACCCACATACCACCTTTACATTATAGTTTCTCAGTTTATTTAGCCCCTGTATCTTCCCTACTTTCATCCAGCCAAGAAAAATTATTTCTTCATCCTGACTAATCTTTGAGATTTCGTCTACCCGGAAAACCTCAAGCTTGGTTTTGGCAGCCAACATTTCGGCATATTTTTTTGTAAAGCCTGTTTTTGATTCATAAACAATGATCATTCTAGAGTCTCCTTTAAATGGATTTGGATATTCTCCACTTTTCTCTACCTCCTCAACTATCCAATGCTTAGATTACTCTGGTAATCTTTTTCACTACCTTTCTATTTTAGCAACCTCCCATTAATTTCTATTTCTATTTTACTGTATTAATGTATGATTGTCCAAATTGGATTTGGAATATCACATAAAATTAATGAGAATGCAATTGATAAAATTTTTTAGATATATTTCTTTATATATGTTCCATTATATGAAGTGCTTCATATAATGTATTAAGGGAGGGGGTTAACTTGTCAAAGAAGTTTTCTAAATGTGATAAAAAATCAATAGTTAGTCAGTTAATAAGAACACAAGCTCAAGTTACACTTAAACCCATTGCAAAACATGGCAAGCCAAAAGTATTCTGTATTGATTCCGCTGTTGGACCTAACTTTGATTGGGATGAACAACAGCAACCTTGTAAACCAACTATAGAGGATAGTGATAGAAAAAACAGCAAATGTACCTTTACTATCACCCAATTACTATGTGTTGAAGTTCCTATAGAGATAGATATGGATGTAGACGTTGATGCAGGAATAATTCGTTGCGGCAAACCCAATATTGGACCATGCAAGCCCAGACGCAAGGATTTTTCTTTGGACGATGAAAATGATGAAGACCCAATAGAAGATGAATACGAATATTAAAACCTATTTCAATATTGTTGCATTAACTCTATTAGTAAAGAATGAGAAAGGCGTGATTTGATTGAATAATAATGTTAATTATCCCCAAAGTAATATAAATGCTATAACCCCTCAGCAGAACACCAGCACGGGGTGCGAGACTATAGTGCATGAAACAGTATGTGTTCAAGGCACAGTAACAATCACCCCTGATTTAATGTCTGGCCCAAGCAGATCTTTTTGCGTAGGCCCTCCGATTATAGGAGAATGTCCCGGTGAGCTGGCCAGGACTTGTACCTTTACCGTTAGCCAAAACATCTGTGTCCAGATACCTCTAAGATTCTCTGCTACAGCTAGCGCAGTTTCAAATGGGGTAGTTTGCGGAACACCTGAAGTTGGTCCATGTCCTGATGGGGATATTGGCTGCACCTTTTCAATTGGATTCTTCAGAGACAATTCGGAATTCACTAATTCATTGATTACGCTAGCCGGCGGTTCAATATTGTTGGGTACAGGTGCAGGACTTAGCTTTATGGTTAATACTGCCAACGCAAACGATGTTCTTTCCTTCAATGTCCCGTCACCTCCTGCACCGGAATCACCACCGTTTTCCAACCAGTACCAGGTTCTTTATGCTCAGCTTCTGGCAGCAAAACTCAATGTCCTGAATCTGGTTGCTATGGGAGCTGAAATCTGTGAATTTGCTACCAATGCAATCACAGCAGCAGATAACTTCCTCGGAGCTTCTCCTGCAGGGGGTATGGCAGGTGCTCCAGATGTTCAGGAGCCATTAACTCAATTCAATGAAGGAAATGCTCCTGGATGCCCGCCCCATTGTGAAGACGATAATAATGATATAGCATAATAAGAAGCACCGCAAAACTGATATTAATAGTTTTGCGGTGCTTTTCTGCTATTTATCATTGGATAAATGACATAGCCCATGAATGAATATAAAGTATTAAATTAGCTGATGTTTGTACAGGGATAAATATTGATAAAATAAAAAGCCCCGAAACGTTAATTTCAGGGCTTCTATCTGGAGCTGGCAAGAGGACTTGAACCCCCAACCTGCTGATTACAAGTCAGCTGCTCTACCGATTGAGCTATGCCAGCACAGTTTATGGTTTGGTGACCCCTAGGGGACTCGAACCCCTGTTACCGCCGTGAAAGGGCGGTGTCTTAACC
>DGDX01000097.1 GCA_002385665.1 Firmicutes bacterium UBA3941 | reverse complement strand
ACGCTGACTTTAATCATTTATAGGAAACCTCCTTTAAGATGGTCATGGGTTAAGGACGCCGCTTAAGGCGTCCTACCTTAAGCCTCGGATTTTCTGCATTTATTAAGCTTAGTTTTCTTTATCAAATCGATAAAGTCATCCGCTTATCAACAGCTCATTGCCTGGCAAAATAACACATGAGGTTTAATTTTTCATAATTATACATTATAGCGAATATAAATGCAAGTATAATTTTCCTTTTTATATTTTGTTATCCGGATAATAAATTCAATCCGATTAATAGGTTGAATTGGGCTGAAGGTATGTAGAGATATATATGTCAAGTATACGTTTCTTTACCCTTTATAAAATTTTGTATAAAACATTGACTTTATAATGGAAAAATATTATAATAAATCAACTTTATCAGTTTACTACTTTATCATGATGAATTAAGATGTTGGGGGTAGATTGGAATGAACAGGTGGAAGCAACATATACCCCAGGGCGTTCAGGATTATCTTCCCGGTGAATGCTATAACAAGAGAAGGATCGAACAGATAATACGGAAGACCTTTTATACCGGGGGTTACGATGAAATTGAATCCCCTGTCTTCGAATACTATGACGTATTCACCGGAGACAAGGAATATATAGAGCAGGAGAATATGTTTAAGATAGTGGAAGCCGGGGGAAGAATCCAGGTTTTAAGACCGGACATCACCATGCCAATTGCGCGGATTGTTGGTACAAAACTTAAGAGCTTGGAGGCCCCCATACGCCTATCCTACCTCAGCAATGTCTATAGGTATGAAGAATTGCAGACGGGAAAGCAAAGGGAAATTGCCCAGGCAGGTATTGAACTCTTGGGTGTCGGGAGCCCGGAAGGGGACGGCGAAGTCATAGCTACCGCAATTCAATGCTTTTTAAACCTGGGACTGGAAGATTTTCTGATAGAGATCGGGCAGGTGGAATTTTTTAAGGGCTTGGTGGAGGATGCAGGGCTGAATCCCGAAGAAGCCGAGCAGCTCAGGTTATTGATAGAAGAAAAAAACCAATTGATGCTTGAGATGTTTTTAAAGGAGTTTCCCATGGATAAAAAGTTGAAGGGCATCTTAATGGACCTGCCTTCCATGTATGGGGACGTTGACGTGCTGGAGCGGGGAGCGGAGTACACTAAAAACCCCCGGTGTCAAAGGGCTATTGAGAATATTCGTCAGGTATACGAAATCTTAAAGGGCTATGGCCTGGAGGAATTCATCACCTTCGACCTTGGCATGCTGCACAGCCTTAACTATTATACAGGCATTATCTTCAAGGGCTTTACCAGGGATTTGGGTTTTACTATTTGCGGGGGAGGAAGATATGACAACCTCTTGTCCGAATTTGGCAGGGACTTGCCGGCCACCGGGTTTGCCATGGGTTTAAAGCGTTTGCTTATGGCACTGGACAGGCAGGGGAAATTGGTGGATCTCCCTCCTGTTGATACCTTGGTAGCATTTGATAATGAAAACAGGAGACAGGGCTACCAGATTGCCCAGAAGCTGAGGGAGGAAGGCAGGCGGGTGGAGCTACTCTCCCGAGCCAGTGAGGGTGTTGATCCCCAGGAATACGCCAGGGCCAGGGACATATCAGAAATTATAGATATATCGGAGAAGGACAGGGGGGATTTCAAGTGGTGACCATAGCACTGCCTAAGGGAAGGCTGGGGGATAAGTCACTTTCAATTCTACAGGAAGCTATAGACGGATTGGATGGTTTGGATACGGAATCCAGAAAGCTGATCTTTCATTCCCAGGACTCAAAGCTGCGTTTTCTCCTGGTTAAGCCCAGTGATGTGCCCACCTATGTTGAATACGGGGTGGCTGACATGGGCATCGCAGGGAAGGACACCTTGATGGAAGAGAACAGACCACTCTATGAGGTGCTGGATCTTGGGTTTGGTAAATGCAAAATGGCGGTAGCCGGCTTTCCGGAGAAAGGGGATCTTCGCATCACCAGATCCCATACCCGAGTAGCCACCAAATATCCCAATATAGCGCAAAACTACTTTGCCGGAATGGGAGAGACCATAGAGATCATTAAGCTGAACGGTTCCGTGGAACTGGGACCCTTGGTGGGCTTGTCGGACTATATAGTTGATATTGTGGAGAGTGGCCGTACCCTCAGGGAGAACGGCCTGGTGGTCCTTGAGGAGATCTGTGATATCAGTGCCAGGCTGGTGGTCAACCGGGTAAGCTTCAAAACCAAGAACAAGCCTATTAAGGAAATAATTGATTCTGTCCAGAAGGTATTGGAGGGATAAGAACATGATAGCCAAAATAGATGGAAGAAATATGGGCATTGACGGGATAATCCGATCCTTAAAAAGACCTTCCCACCTGGACTTCCCTGAGGAGAACAGGGTCGTGAAGGAAATAGTGGATACCATAAAGAAAAAAGGAAAATCTGCCCTCTTTGAATATATAGAGAGGTTTGACGGTGCCAGGTATGTCAATGATCAAGACATCCTTGTTTCAAGGGAGGAGTTTGCCGATGCTTATAACCAGGTGCCCAAAGAATTCATTGACATCATAAAAAGGGCCAAGGCCAGGATCAGGGATTATCATGGGAAGCAGAAGCAAAACAGCTGGTTTTCCTTTGGAGAGGACTCCGGAATTATTCTGGGGCAAAAGCTCCAACCCATGGAAAGGGTGGGTATATACGTTCCCGGGGGCAGGGCGGCATATCCGTCTTCGGTTCTGATGAATGCCATTCCCGCCCAAATAGCGGGGGTAGGAGAGATTATTATGGCTACACCTCCCGGACCGGAGGGAAAGGTTAATCCCTATACCCTGGTGGCTGCCGATATTACAGGTGTTGCCAAGGTCTATAAGATGGGGGGCGCGCAATCCATAGCAGCTATGGCCTTTGGAACAGGGCCGGTGCCCAGGGTGGATAAGATAACCGGGCCCGGAAACATCTATGTCACCCTGGCCAAGAAAGAGGTCTACGGCTATGTGGACATAGATATGATCGCCGGTCCCAGCGAAATTGTGGTGGTGGCCGATAAAAGCGCCAATCCAAGGTATGTGGCTGCGGATCTATTGTCCCAGGCAGAGCACGATCCCCTGGCTACATCTATTCTTATCACCGACAATGAGGAACTGTTTAAAGGCATAGAATCGGAACTAAAAAAGCAGATTGTCCTTCTTCCAAAGGAGGCAATTGCCAGGGAGGCTTTGAGGGATTATGGTGCCATAATTTTTGTGGACAGTATAGAACAGGGAATCGAACTGGCCAACGAGATAGCTCCGGAGCATCTGGAGCTTGCTATAGAGAACCCCTTTGAGCATCTGGGCAGGGTAAGGAATGCCGGTTCCATATTCCTGGGTCATTATGCACCGGAACCTTTGGGGGATTACATGGCGGGACCCAACCACATCCTGCCTACCAGTGGAAGCGCCAGGTTCTTTTCACCCCTTTCCGTAGACGATTTTATAAAGAAATCCAGCCTAATATCCTTTTCGAGGGAAGCCCTGGAGGATTTGTATAAGGATGTAGCCGAGTTCGCCAGGGCAGAGGGTCTGGAGGCTCATGCCCGCTCAGTGGAAGTGAGGTTTGAAAAAGAATGAAGAATTATCTGAGAGAGGATCTGAGGGACTTTAAACCCTATGATGCCGATGAAAAACCATGGAGATATAAGATGGACGCAAACGAGAGCCCTTGGGATCTGCCAAGCGATATAAGGAAGGCTCTGGCCGAGGAACTGCTTGAAGGTAGCGGTTTTAACAGATATCCGGATTCAAATGCCACCCAGCTCAGGAAGGCCATAGGGGAGTATTGGGGCCTATCCCATGATCAAATCGTCATAGGCGCCGGCTCCGATGAGCTGATTCAGATTATATTGACGGGCTTTGTAGATAAAGGGGATAGGGTATTGATGCCGGTTCCCTCCTTTGGGATGTACAGGGTATTCACCCTGATGGCAGGGGGTATTCCCATGGAAGCCCCATTGGGAGAAGGGTTCAGGTACGATATCCATAGTTATGATTCAGCCCTGTCAGAGGGGATGCCCAAGGTTATGTTTATCTGCAGTCCCAATAATCCCACCGGGAACACTATCCATTCAAATGGTCTAAAGGATTTTATCAAGGGGTTTCCGGGGATCGTGGTAGTGGACGAAGCCTATGGGGAGTTTACCAGGGATACCATGATAAGGTGGACGGAGGAGCTTCCGAATCTGGTTGTCCTTAGAACCTTTTCCAAGGCCTTTGGCTTGGCGGGACTTCGTGTAGGATACAGCGTGAGCAGTCGGGAACTGGCAGACCAAATCAACAGGGTCAAGCCCCCCTATAATGTAAACAGCTTTTCCCAGAAAGCAGCCATAAAAATACTGGAGAATAAGGATATCATAAAAGGACGGGTAGACCGGATACTGGAGGAGAGAGAAAGGGTTTACAGAGCCTTGGGTAAGATTAAGGATGTTCAGGTCTATCCATCGGAGGCCAACTTTTTACTAATCAGGGTACCCTGTGGGGACGCTGTATGGCAGGGGCTGTATGATAAGGGAATACTTACAAGAAACTTTTCGAACAACCCCTATCTCAAGGATTGCCTCAGGGTAACAGTGGCCCAGAAGGAGGCTAACGACAGCTTTCTTAAGGCACTTAAGGAGGTACTGGGTCAGCTATAGAATCTTAACATACTGTTTAATAAGTCTGGTAATGAGCTTTGATAAGCGGATGTTGGAAGTAGCATTCAAAGGCATTACCTTAGTTTGCCAGCAGGCTGTTGAACGATAAGTTATGTCTTTGTATGGGAGGATGGTTTATTCCGGCAGTATCCAAATTACATCGGGAAGCTGCCTTACGGGTCTCATCTTTGTAGGATTATTAGCGGCACTTCCCTTAGAGGTCTTTCTTTCGGGCCATTGGAATCTGCCTCCACAAAGCCATCCTCCCTAGTAACGGTACTAATACACAAAACAGCATAACATAGTACTAATGGAAATAGTGTGTAACGGTAATGAGCTTTGATAAGCGGATGTTGGAAGTAGCGTTCAAAGGCATTACCTTATTTAGTCAGTTAGCTGTTGAACGATAAGTTACACCTTTGTATGGGAGTTTGGTTTATTCCGATAGATTACAAAAGTAAAATCGATAAAAACTTCGGCTTATCAATAGCTGTTTATCTAAAATATAGATTGAGAGTGAAAGGGGAAAAGAGTATGAAGAGGACAGGGACTGGCAGGAGGGAATCCTTGGAAACCAAGGTTTCCGTTACCCTCAATATAGATGGAGAAGGTAAAGCCAACATAAAAACAGGAATAGGCTTCTTTGATCATATGCTTACCCTGTTTGCTGTTCACGGGGGCTTTGATCTGGATGTAAATTGTCTGGGGGATCTTGAGGTGGACGGGCACCATAGTGTAGAGGATGTAGGTATAGTCCTGGGCATGGTCTTCAAGCAGGCCCTGGGTGAGCGAAAGGGCATACACAGGTATGGGACCATGATCCTTCCCATGGATGAGTCCCTGGCCATGGTGAGCCTGGACATATCCGGGAGGCCATACCTTCATCTGGAAACCCCGCCCCTAAATCAAAGGGTAGGGAATTTTGATACCCAGCTTCTTGAAGAGTTCCTACGCTCCTTTTCCAACCATCTGGGATTAACCCTTCATGTGAGGGTGCCCTATGGAAGGAATACCCACCATATCATAGAGGCCATCTTCAAGGCCCTGGGTAGGGCGATGAAACAGGCAGTGGCTATTGATTCCGGGATAGATGCCGATGCGGTTCCCTCTTCAAAGGGTATACTGGACTAAACCTGATTTCCTGTTTTGATTTATAATGCACATAAATGCTCATTTTATGATATTACAGGTTAACACACAGCATGAATTGATTAGACTAGAGGTAGGTGGTATTCGATGATAATCTATCCGGCAATTGATATAAAAGACGGAAGATGTGTAAGGCTGATGCAGGGCGATAAGGACAGGGAGACGGTTTACAGCCATGATCCGGTGGAGATAGCCAGGGAATGGGAAAGAAGAGGCGCTAAAATTTTACACATCGTGGATTTGGACGGGGCATTTGACGGTGAGTCCCCAAACACAGGGGTTATAAGGGACATTATAGACTCAATTTCCATACCGGTTCAAATAGGCGGTGGATTCAGAGATATGAAGAAGATAGATCTGTTTATGGAGGAGCCGAAGGTCGCCAGGGTTATTCTGGGCACCATAGCCATAACAGAGCCACAAATCCTGAAGGAAGCCCTGAAATATTACGGCGATAGAATCGCAGTGGGTATAGATGCAAGAGACGGTCAGGTTGCCATAAGGGGCTGGGTAGAAAAAACCCGGATAGAAAGCGTTGAATTCGGTAAACAGCTTTATGATATGGGCGTAGATACAGTGATATATACGGATATCTCCAGAGATGGGATGCTAAAGGGTCCCAATATAGAGGCTACGAGAGCCATGATAGAGGAAACGGGCCTCAATATAATCGCCTCAGGGGGGGCCAGTACCCTGGAAGATATAAAATCCGTTAAAAAGATTGGGGCCAGGGGATTCATAATCGGCCAGGCCCTTTACACGGGGGCAATAAAGCTGGAGGATGCCTTAGGCTTTGAGGGGGATTAGGAAATGAAAGTAAGGATTATACCATGCCTTGATATAAAGGATGGGCGGATTGTAAAGGGAGTAAAGTTTACCG
>DGDX01000053.1:790-22064 GCA_002385665.1 Firmicutes bacterium UBA3941 | reverse complement strand
CCAACTGTACCTGCTAAGGTAACAGCGATGCATGAGATTATGGATGGATTTACTTCCGTATCACCTTGCCCATTCTCTATGGATAATACCAGTGTTGAGGCTGAGGTTGCATCACTGCAGACTGCTATAGAGCAGTACCTGAATCCATTAAAGTTTGGTCAACATGCAGATCCTGAAAAGGGATTTGAAGAGTTTATGAATCAGGCCAAGATAGCCGGTTATGACAAGGTCAAGGAAGAGTTCGAGAGACAATGGGATGTCTTCCTGGGTGAAATGGGCCTTAAATAAGTCTCACTATACAAAATAATATGTTATTGATAAATTTCTCCCCTGGTGTATTACCAGGGGGGAATTTATATTTAAGGAAGGTGACAGCCTTATGAACAAAACAAACAATTATTATGGAAATGGGTCCTCTGTCTATGAAAAACGGCCCCATGACCCATTGGCCGTTTACTTAACTCCGGAGAACTTTCCGGTCAAGGCAGACGGAGTGGCTGACGACACAGATGCTATTCAGCAGGCAATAAATGAAGCCCAGAAAAGGTCGGGCTATGGTATTGTTTTTATGCCTGAAGGCACCTATCGTATCAGTAAGACAATCTACATAAGCAAGGGAATACGGTTAATTGGATATGGTAAAAAACGCCCCGTTATTATCCTGGGAGAGAACACCCCGGGCTTCCAGGAAGGAGATCCCCATGATAAGGGACAGGCAAACTATATGATCTGGTTTACCGATAGACTGCCAAAGCCCGGAGAACCTGTCAGGGACGCAGGTGCAGGAACCTTCTACAGCGCCATATCCAATATTGATTTTGAGATTCGGGACGGCAATCCGGCGGCTGTTGCTCTTCGTACCCACTATGCTCAGCACAGCTTTGTCTCCCATGTTGACATACACATTGGCCAGGGTAAAGCCGGGATCTTCGATGTCGGAAATGAAATGGAAAATGTCCGTTTCTTTGGCGGTGAGTATGGAATCTATACTACAAAGACGTCACCGGGCTGGCCCTTTATGATGGTAGACACCTACTTTGAGGGACAGCGCAGGGCTGCCATTAGAACCCAGGAAGCGGGACTTACTATAGTAAGAATGACAGTACGCAATGTGCCAGTAGCCATTGAGACCGACCCAAACCTATACGAAAAGCTGTATATGGAGGATTCCCAATTAGAGAACATTAGTGATACCGCCCTTATAATCAGCAACGAGTTCAATACCCATACCCAAATCAACCTACGAAACGTTGATTGTTGTGGGGTGAAACGGATTGCAAAATATCGGGAGAGCGGGAAGATCATCGAAGGTTCGGATAAGCTCTACAGGATTGAAACCTTTGTCCACGGCAACCATATCGATGGGTTGCAGATTCCTGCAGAGATGAAGGTAACATGCCGATTTAAGGACTTGGAGTCCTTTCCTGAGCCGTCTAAAAAGGATATACCCCGGATCCCAGGCGTCGAGACCTGGGCAAATCTGAAAGAGCTGGGGGCGGTAGGTGACGGGGAAACCGACGATACCGAAATAATCAGAGATATAATCGCGAAACACCGGGTTATCTATGCACCACAAGGCTTTTACCGGGTGACGGATACCATAGAGTTAAAGCCTGATACCGTCATCATTGGACTGAATCCCATTGCTACCCGGTTTATATTAAAGGATAATACAGAAGGTTTCGGCGGCCTCGGTGGACCAAAGGCCTTATTGGAAACCCCAAAAGGCGGCAGCAATATCGTTATGGGTATAGGCCTGGATACTGCCGGCAAGAATCCACGGGCTGTGGGATGTAAGTGGATGGCAGGGGCAGATTCCTACATGAACGATGTTAAGTTCCTGGGAGGCCATGGGGGTATGAGCCAGGACGGCGGCTATGTGCCCTCATACAATGAGACTCGTACTGCGGATGCAAACCCCGAATATAAGTGGGATACCCAATACTGGAGTCTATGGGTAACCGATGGCGGTGGAGGTACCTTTAAGGATATATGGACAGCCAGCCCCTATACGGCTGCCGGACTCTACGTGTCTGATACTTCTACGGAAGGCCGGATCTATGCCATGTCCGTTGAACACCATGTACGCAATGAAGTAAGGTTTAAGAACGTATCCAACTGGAAGGTATTAGCCCTGCAACTGGAGGAGGAGGTTGCCGAGGGTCCCTATTGCCTGCCCCTGGAGATTCAGAATTCTAAGGAAATGGTCTTTGCAAACCTCTATATGTTTAGGGTAATTTGGCATACAAATCCCTATCCCTATGCTATAAAGACATGGAATTCAAAGGATATAGAATTCCTTAATATACACAACTACACCCAGATAAAATATACCTTTGACAATACCTTATATGACGTCAGCACCAATACGGAAATTCGACCCTGGGAGATAGCCAGACTTTATCTGGACGGCAAGGCATGTTCGGATAAGGGGAATATACCCGGTATTTGTGCTGATTTGAATACCGAAAATGCCCTTAGAGAGTTGGTTGGCGGTTTTGAGTTTATAGACGGAATATGTGCAGACAGTAGCGGCGACATCTACTTCTGCGACAGCAGGTGGAAAAGGATATATAAGTGGTCCGCCAAAGAAAACTCTTTGGCTCTGCTTACGGAGATACCCTATAAGCCATTGACCCTGGCTTTCGATACGGAAGATAACTTACTCATTGTAATTGAGTATTCTCCGGCTAAAGGAGCTACGATTGGTGGGGAACTTGAAATATATCCAAAACCGGAGGATTCAAGGGGGACCTCCCACGGCTATTGGTACAGCGTAAATTCCACAACCAAGGTAATTTCCATAGATCCAAATAAGCCTGACACCAGTATCCAGGTGCTGGAGCAGGCGGATATAGACTCGGTAAAAGAGGTATACAAGGCCTTGCATCCGGCAAACAGGTGGAGGGACGGACACGACTTCCTGGAGGTCTCTGTAAACAAACCGGCCAGGTGTTTTGTAGCACCTGATGGAGTAACTATTATTCCAGTCTGCTATGATTTGATGAGAGCAACCAACTTGTTGGAGGCTTATCCCAATAAGCCCTTCTATACAGTGGATGAGTATAATAAGAAGACGGCCCTGTTCGATGTGGACTCGAAAGGCTACCTGGAAAACCCCAGGATTTTTGCTGAAAAAGGGGAAAGCAATATAGCCATTGACCATAAGGACAATATCTATATACCCGACGGACAGGTATATGTCTACAGTCCTGAAGGTAACCTATTGGACGAGATAAAGGTACCAAAAAGGCCATCCGGTGTGGTTATTGCCGGCGAGAACAGGGACACCCTATTTATCGCAGCACGGTCTTCACTGTATGCAGTATCCATTAAAGAGTAGAGGTATTAGGCAAGTTATATGCTGCTAATGTCTAGTAAAGGTTTAACTATGTCATAAGTCCATGGTAGAACCAATACCGGTATAACGGGTTAATAAAGGAAAGATTGCCAGGGATATCTTATAAATTTAATAAACAATAGTCTATTGATGATAAATGTAGTATACTGTATTTATGAAAAACACACTGTTATAACACAGAATCAAATGATATAATTGATTTTGTAAAATGTCTTTTTCTTAACATATCTAAACAACAGGGGGTATTATGCATGGAAAAGTTGAAAGCTGGTTGGATTGGTTTTATTAGACACGATGATGATTTTTGGGGAAACGTTGAAAAGCTATCCGCCCTTGGCTACAGGGGTATGGAAGGCGGCGAGGCGCTGCTTAAAGGAGATGTAGAGGAGAACCTGAAAAGGTTTAATGACTTGGGCCTGGAGATCCTGACCGTATCTGCGGATATGGATAGTTTACGTGAGGGTAAATACGAGGATATCATTAAGAGGGCCAAGCAATTAAATACTGATAGAGCTACCGTTTGGGCATGCTCCATTAACAGTTCATTCTGGAATAAAGAACCTGTATATGACGAGGTTATGAGGGACATAGAAGTTATGGAAAAGGCTGCGGTCAAGTTGGACGAGGAGGGTATACAGTTACGTTATCATAACCATCATCAGGATTTCTTAGTGAGTTTTAACGGTATAACCTGCTTTGACCACCTTATATATAATACAGAAAAGCTAAGCATTTTGCTGGATGTAGGCTGGGTAACCAACGGTCTCCAGGATCCTACCAGGGTTATGGAGCGTATAAAAGACCGGCTGGATGCTATCCATGTTAAGGACTATATAAAAGGCGAGTACCGTGAAAAGGAAGGCGGCTGGGCTCCCATCTTTACAACTCTGGGCAATGGGGAATTAAAATTATTGCCTGTTTTGGAAACAGCACAGAAGATTGGCATTGAATGGGCAGTTGTTGAGCAGGATCAAATGCACAATCTATCGCCTATGGAATCTTTAACGGCTAGTTACCTCAATATGAAAGAAACCGGTTTGGTCCTATAAGCCAATGCCCCTAAAATATGGGGATCAACGCTTTAAAAAGGATTGATTAAAAATAATAAAAAATGCTACTGAGTCAGGGCGACTGCGACATCTTGGCAACCGTCGCCCTGCCAAAAAGCTTATGGAGGGATTAATGTGAGAGAGCGAGACAAGCTGGTTGTAGGTGTACTCCCGGTAAAGAGAGGCTTTCTAAGCCTGGAAGTTGCCATGGAGGAGAAAGAAAAGCTGTTTAAGGCCATCAAGGGGGTAAAGGATGACTTTGTAACTCTGGTGGACGTAGACGATGTATGTGAGGGTGGCGTCCTGTTCAAGCTGGATGAAGTACAGCCGGTTGTGGATAAGTTCAAGAAAGCGGAAATAGATGCCCTCTTTATCTGCCATTGTGACTTTGGGGAAGAGCAGGCCCTGGTAAAGGTGGCAAGGGAATTTGATGTACCGGTTCTTCTATGGGGAAATAGGGACAAATATCCCAACACCTTTGAAAAGCGGGGAAGGGACACCCAATGTGGTATGTTTGCCAGCACCAAGGTATTAACCCGCAACAAGATAACCTTTAGCTATATCTACAACGTTGACGTTGAGACGGATGAGTTTATGAACGGGTATGTAAATTTCCTGAGGACTGCCAACGTGGTCAAGGCAATGAAACGGCTAAAGATAGCCCAGATCGGTTTAAGACCTCAACCTTTTATGAGCGTTATCGCCAGCGAAGGGCTGATGGTAGAGAAGTTTGGGGTAGAGGTAGTTCCCTTTTCCGTTCCCTCAATCCTTCGGAGCGTAGATGAGTTGGCCGCTGCTAAAGGTTCCCAGGTTCAAGAAGAAATTGACAGCTTTAAGGAGCGTATGGATTGTTCCCAGATGACAGAAGAGCAGCTGGCTAAAATAGCAGCTCTGAAGATTACCATCAGGGATATGATGATAGAATCCGGCTGCAAGGCGGGAGCTCTTGAATGCTGGAGCCTATTCTCCAGAGAGATAGGTGTGGCCCCCTGTATGATCGTGAGCGAATTGGCGGATTTAGGACTGCCCTTGTCCTGTGAGATGGATATAAACGGAGCTGTCACATCGGTTATTGCCGAAGCCGTGACCTTGGGCGAAAGCGCAGTTTTCTTTGCTGATCTGACCATCCGTCATCCTGAAAACGATAACGGTGAGTTACTATGGCATTGCGGTCCGTTCCCCTATTCCCTGAGAGATCCCGATAAACCGGCCAGAATGATAAATGGGCAGGCAACATGGGAACTCAAAAAGGGTGATATTACCATCCTGAGATTTGATGATATAGGTGGCGAATACAGCATTATCGCTACCGAGGGTAAGGCAATTGACGGCCCTGAAACGACAGGTTCCTATGTGTGGTTTGAATCCCCATGCTGGAAATCCTTGGAGGAGAAGTTTATCTTTGGTCCCTATATCCACCATGTAGCGGGAGTATATGGTAAATATAGCCGAGCTATCGAGGAAGCCGCTCGCTATCTACCCATCAAGTGGGACGAGGTAGGGACAGGACCCAGGAGCCTATAAAAAATCTGAAGGATATCCCCTGCTTCTGCAAGAGGAGGGTTTCGACAGGTTAAACGGGCGGAGGATAAATATCTTCCGGCCCGTTTAAACCTGCTTGCGGCAATTATTTGATGTTTTAATCGATCTAAATAAAGATGGGAGTGACGAAAGATGCCTCTTGAAAGGACATCTACAATACTGAAAGACGGCGAAAAAAACGGATACGGTGTGGCTGCCTTTAATATTTTTAACTATGAAACAATAGCTTGGGCAATACAGGCTGCAGAAGAAGAGAGGATACCGGTTATAATACAGTTTTATCCAGGGTTTGACAGGTACATGCCCATGGAGGTGGTAACGGCTGTTACCAAGGAACTGGCAGCTAAGGCCAGCATCCCGGTAGGACTACATTTAGATCACAGCAACAAATATGAAGATGCAATAAAGGGTGCTGAAAGCGGTTTTTCATCCATTATGATAGACGGTTCCACCTTGAGTTTTGAAGAAAATGCCGAACTGACAAAGCGAGTGGTTGATACAGCCCATAAGATGGGCGTAGAGGTAGAAGCCGAATTGGGACATGTAGGTTCAGGCAACAATCTGGATGACTTTACAAACACCAGTCTCTTTACAGATCCGGATGATGCAGCAAGGTTTATAGAGATTACCGGGGCGGACAGTCTGGCAGTTGCTGTCGGCAACGGCCATGGCCCCTATGTAGCGACTCCATCATTGGACTTTGACCGGATACAGAAAATCCACGAGTCCATACCCGTACCCCTTGTTATGCACGGCGGTTCCGATATTCCCGATGATCAGCTAAAGAGATCCATTGAATGCGGGATGAGCAAGTTTAATATCGCTACCGAATATAATCGAAGCTTTTATAATGCTATGAAGAAATGCATGGAAGAGGATCAGGCACAGGGCAATATTTTTAGGTGCCTGGCCCAGGCGGAAAAGGAAGTTAAGGAGTTTATAAAGGCCAAGCTGAGGGTCTTAAATCCCAAGTCATATCGCCTGTAGGTGTAGAATTATCTGCTGATAATTACCGTTTATTAAGAAAAATAGACGGTTACAAACTGGCAATAATTATAAAATGTCGGCACGGCTTCCTATCATAAAAAGTAATATTAGGAAGCCGTAAGTATTTTGTTGGAAGTATTTTTTAGCCAAAGGGGTAATTTATTTACCAGGAGGTTATATAACTATGGAAAAGATCAGAGGAGTCAATTTAGGAAATTGGCTGGTACTTGAAAAATGGATGCATCCGCCTCTGTTTCATGGAGTGGATGCCGAGGATGAAACCGACCTATGTTTGTTACTATCGGATGATGAAAAAAAGGGACGCCTAAAAGCACACCGGGACAGCTATATTACAGAATACGATTTTCGTTACATAAAAAACATTGGAATGAATATCGTACGCTTACCCGTACCGCATTTTGTTTTTGGGGATCGTCCTGAATTTTGTGAACCCTATGTACCTTGCATTGAATATGTTGATAAGGCCTTTGAATGGGCTAAAAAAACGGGACTAAAGGTTTTAATAGATCTACATACCGCACCTGATTCACAGAACGGCTTTGATAACGGCGGTATATGCGGGGTTTGTAAATGGCACACAAAAGAAGAGAATATAGAGCGCACCCTTGAAGTGTTGGAGATGCTGGCAAAGCGTTATAAGGATAATGATGCCCTATATGGAATACAGTTGCTTAACGAGCCTCTTGCTCCCTTTATGTGGGAATTCATTAAGAAACGCTATCCACCTTCTGACCCGGAACGGGCAAAGGGTTCAGGCGGCGTGCCTACGGAAGTGTTACGGGATTTCTATACCCGGGGCTATCATAGGCTGCGCAAGCACCTGGACGAGGACAAGGTAATCATGTTCCACGATGGCTTCCGCCTTAAGGAATGGGAAGGTTTTATGCAGGGGCCTGAATATAAGAATATCATGTTCGATGCCCATATCTATCTGGCAATGACCGACCATGATCTACCGGAGACTATCCGCCTCTCCCATTATCTGCAGAAGCTGGAAGAATACGCTGAAGGCCTGCGTTATATGCGTCAGTTCTTCCCGATTATAATAGGTGAATGGTCGCTGATGCATAAGATAACCGGTATGGAAGACTTTACTGCAGCGGAACTCAGGCATTCCTATAGTACTATTGCAAATGCCCAGCTCTTTACCTGGGAGAGCGCAACGGATGGCTGGATATTCTGGAGCTATAAGCTGCTTTCCGAAAGTCCGGGCTGGAGCCTCCGGGACTGTATACAAAAAGGATGGTT
This sequence comes from Firmicutes bacterium UBA3941, assembly GCA_002385665.1. Taxonomy (GTDB): domain Bacteria; phylum Bacillota; class Clostridia; order Caldicoprobacterales; family UBA3941; genus UBA3941. The sequence goes on along the minus strand of DGDX01000053.1, from coordinate 13,856 downwards.
TCCGTTTATAGCTTAACGAATGGATCTATTTTCATAAGCGGGAACCATTATATATTTAGGGATTGAACGAGGTGTAAGCAAAATGATGGATAAGAATAAGGGATTTTTGCATTGTCGTGGTAAGGATATCGTGGATGGAGACGGTAACAGGTTCCAAGCCCTGGGTTTTGGGCTGGGAGGTACATTCTATCCTGAGGGTTATATGTGGCAAGTATTTGGGGGACCGGAGCTTCCTGAAAAATTCTGTGAATCTCCCACCTATATTTTTAATGGGATCCAGGAAATAGTAGGATATGAATGGGCTAAAAAGTTCTGGGACAGATATCTGGAAAATTGGACTACTGAGGAAGATATCAAAACCATGGCAAAATGGGGAGCCAACCATATACGACTTCCCTTGACATATAAGACCCTGACTGATAAGGATGGCAGTTATCTGGAATCAGGATTCGATGATATCGAAAGGGTCGTCTCCTGGTGCCGTAAATACGGCTTATATGTCGTCCTGGACCTACATGCAGCACCCGGTGGACAGAATCCATGGCATTTTTGCGACAGCGACGGCACCGCCAGGTTATGGGAAGAACCGGACCAATATTGGCCATGGACTATTAACCTATGGAGGGAGATAGCCAGAAGGTATGTAGATGACCCGATCATTTTTGGTTACGATCTGCTCAACGAGGTGATACTACCCGAGGGGCATACCACAAAGGAACTGCGTGACCTATACGCGGCTATTACAAGGGCTATCCGTGAAGTGGATAAAAACCATATTTTATTCATCGAAGGGGATAACTTTGCCAGGGACTTCACCAACCTGGAGCCTTTCGATGACAATATGGCTTATTCATACCATATGTACAAGTATGATGGGCCGGATCCGGAGATCTCCGATATCCAAATCTTTCTTGATCTGAGGGATCGCCATAATGTACCCCTATGGAATGGTGAAACCGGAGACAACAACGGAAAATGGTGGACCAACAATATTAAGCTTCATGTGGAAAACAATATAGGAATTTGCATGTGGACCCATAAAAAGATAACAATAGAATACCAACCCTATGTTGTCAGGCTGGTTCCGGGCTTTAAAGAGATAGCCGAATATATATCCGGACGTGGACCTAAACCGGATGTGGAGTATGCAAAAAGGTCGCTGATGGAACAGGCTGATGCCATGGCAACAGAGCAGTGTGTTCTTCACGGGGAATTCCTGGAGGGTTTTGATTGGTTTAAGTCATTGAAAAAGTTTTAAATAGTATATTGCTGAGTGTATAGGATGTATAACCTGGGGTTTTATGGTAAAATAGGGCTGGACGGCTCGTCCCCTAACTATAAAACCTCGGGTATTTGATAATCATATATAGAGGATTGGCGGGAGGTGGCGAATTTGAGGTTTCCTCAGAACATTTTCTATGGAATAAAGGATAAAAGGATAATTGAGGTAATAAACTCAATCCCCAGGGAAGATTTTTTACCGGAGAGTCTAAAAGACTATGCCTATGCAGACACGGCACTGCCTATAGGATCCGGTCAGACTATATCCCAACCGTCGCTGGTAGCCTATATGACTCAGCTTCTGGAACTGACAGGCAGGGAAAGGGTACTGGAGATTGGCACGGGATCCGGATATCAGACCGCCATTCTAGCCGCGTTGGCCCATGAAGTATATACCATTGAGATAATCCGGGAGCTCCACGAAGAAGCCAAGCAAGCCCTAAGTAAATTGGGTATCGGGAATGTCCAATACAAGCTGGGCAGCGGTTATGAAGGATGGGAGGAGTACGCCCCCTTTGACAGAATAATGGTTACGGCGGCACCTCCAGAAGTCCCACCCAAATTGGTAGAGCAACTAAAGGATAAGGGTAGAATGGTGGTACCGGTAGGGGACAGGGATCAGACCCAGATCCTCAAGCTAATAATTAAGTCAGGGAACACAATGATAGAAGAAGACAAAAGCTTTGTAAGGTTTGTGCCCATGGTGGAATAGCCCTATACTTCCATTATAGCTGACTATTCTCCATTTCCAAATTCAAAAGAAAGGTCTTTATTTCAAGGCCTCCGCCGTAACCCACCAGGGATCCGTCTGCCCCTACAACCCGGTGACAGGGTATAAATATGGGTATGGGGTTCCTGTTATTTGCCATGCCTACAGCCCTGTATGCTTTGTTTTTGCCAATGGATTCGGCAATATCCTTATAGCTCCGCCTTTGACCGTAGGGGATCTTCAATAGACTGGCCCACACCTTTTTCATAAACTCCGTGCCTGCAGGATTAAGACTGAGATCAAATTTCCGTCGCCGGCCTTTAAAATATTCATCCAACTGCTGGGCAGCTTCTATTAAAACCGGTGATTCCTCTATGGTATAACCCTCGGGAAGGAGACTACCTTCGAATAGGACATGTGTAATGCTGCTGCCATTTTCACAAATCATCAGCCTACCGATTGGACTATCATAATATAAAGCTTTACCCATAATTAACCCTTCCTTTCCTCCATTTTAAGCTTAATGTGGACAATTCAAGTTGTTTTGCCAGACATACATATATCGGCAATGGCCGTTGAACACTTCTTCCGACACATAAAGTCATCCGCTTTTCAATAGCCCATTACCTATATCGTGTCTTAACTGACGAATTACGATAATTTTATCAAAATAACTATTATTCTACAATGGAAGGATCCCAATTATCACCTATTTTGAGGCAGATTATGGTATAATACAGTAAAGGAGGGTATTTGTCATGGATGGATACAAGATTATTGCATATTTAGCCGATTGGGCTGATTGGAAGGTCCAGGATGTGGATGCCAAAAAGCTCACCCACATAAACTATGCATTTGCCACCATAGAAGATGGCAGGGTAGTAGCAAAGGTTTTGGATCGTAATTTGGGGAAAATTCATCTCTTGAAGGAGATAAAAGCCCAAAATCCACACCTAAAGACCCTTATATCTATCGGTGGTTGGGGAGCCGATGGTTTTTCCGATGCAGCTCTGACAGAGGATTCAAGGGAGCTGTTCGCCGATACTGCAGTGGAATTCATGAAGGAATATGACTTTGACGGTGTTGACATCGACTGGGAATATCCATGCTCATCGGCGGCAGGCATAGTGTCAAGGCCTGAAGACAAGGTAAATTTCACTCTAATGCTGAAACAGCTTCGCCAACGTCTGGATGAGGAGGGCAAGCGCGACAATAGGCATTATTTACTCACCATTGCAGCTGGCGCAGGACAATACTTTATTGACGGTACCGAGATGGGAAAGGTACAGGAATACCTGGACTTTATAAATATCATGACCTATGATTTTGCTACGGGTGTAGACAAGCGAACAGGGCACCATACTCATCTTTATGAATCCAAGATTACTCCGGGAAGCAGTAGCGATAAGTCCATGAGACTATTTATGGCTCAGGGCATACCTGCATCCAAACTGGTATTGGGAGTAGCTTTTTATGGCCGTGCCTGGTCCGGAGTATCCGGGGGAAATAATGGATTAGGGCAGGAAGGGGTTCCCGGAGCCGGAGGGCTTGATACCTCCTATACCAATTTATCTGCCAATTTAATAAACAAAAACGGATTTACCAGGTATTGGGACGAGGATGCCAAGGCACCCTACCTCTACAATGGAGATATTTTTATATCCTACGATGACGAGGAATCCATCGGTTATAAGGTGGATTATATTAAAAAGACCGGCCTTGGAGGAGTAATGTTTTGGGAGTACTCCTCGGATAAAACGGGTACATTGCTCCAGAAACTGTATGATGGGCTCAGGTCTTAACTACACCATCCCAATAATTTTGACCAAATGTGACAATCCAAACTAAAGGGAAAGCTTTAGCCTTTTATAGAAATTTCATATACGGATATTATGCGTCATTTGACATCCCCGAATAAGAGGGGTGAATCAGATGGCGTATTTTTTTGCTATACACACCAAAACATCTTGACATGTGAAATAATTGGATGTAATATATAATATAATGATAATCGTTATCAATTAGATTCACCTACATGGGAATCTACATGTTTTATGCCTAAGGTCCTACATGGATTTATTAGGCATAAAGTATGCCCGTAATCAAAGAGGAATAGAAGCAAATGATGTCGGAAATTAGGGGGATGGGATATGGAAATAAGAACTCTGGATTCTCTTGCTGTTGGAGAAAAAGGTATTATTACTGGTATAAACGGTGGCAGAACAGCTACTATTAGACTGTTTGAAATGGGATTTAACAGGGGAAGCGAGGTCTGCATCGTAAAAAATGATATAGGGCCCATTATCGTTAGTCTCGCAGGCAGTAAAATAGCTCTGGGATGGGGACTGGCCAGGAAGATTATGGTGCAGTTAAAGGAGCCGAGTATGCAAAATGCAGAGGCATGGGATAAGGGGGGCATGAAGTATGCAGACAATAGCATTAGTAGGTAATCCCAATAGCGGTAAGACTACCATTTTCAACGCTTTGACCGGCACCAACCAGCATGTGGGTAACTGGCCGGGAGTGACGGTAGAAAAGAAGGAAGGCATTATAAAATTCCAGAACAGGGAATATTCCGTTATAGATTTGCCTGGCACCTACGGCTTGGGGGGATACTCCGAAGACGAAGCCATAGCCAGGGATTTTATATTAAAAGGCGATCATGATATTATTATAAACGTTGTAGATGCAACCAATCTGGAGAGAAACCTCTATCTGACAACCCTGCTTATGGAGATGGGCGCCAAAGTAATCATAGCATTGAATATGGTGGATGATGCTGAGAAAAGACAGATTAAAGTGGATTATGAAAGATTGTCCAAGGAGTTGGGAATACCGGTTGTTCCCACAGTTGCCTCCAAGGGTAGGGGAATTGACCAGTTAATGCAAAAAACAGCAGAGACCATAGGCAGGAAGAATCATATAAGAGATATCAGCTATGGGAAAGAGATAGATGAAAAGGTTGCTTTTTTAAAGGACATTATCGAAAGACACCAAATAGACAGGGAATACCCCTCCAGATGGCTGGCGATAAAGCTCTTGGAAAATGATGAGGATGTAATCGGAAAGTACCAGGATAATGCAGCTTTCAAAGAAGGGGTATTAGCCGAGGTCAAGAAGACCACGGATGAGATCCTTGCCACATCCGGAATGGAACCGGAAATGGTGATTTTGGATAAGAGATATGAATTCATTAACCAAGTTGTTAGTAAGGCGGTAGTCAGGCCTAAAGAGGAAATAGATACCATAAGCGATAAGATCGACAGGGTGGTCACCCATAAATACTTTGGTATTCCCATCTTTGCCCTTATTATGTTTATAATCTATCAGCTTACCTTTACCATTGGTCAGGATATATTAGGGGAAGCCTTGGCTGGTGGAATAGAGAAACTGGGAGAACTGGTTGCTGGCTGGCTTGAGGCTGTCAATTCACCGGAAATCCTGAACCTGTTCATCATCGACGGCCTTTTTGGCGGTGTCGGTGCTGTTTTGGAATTCATACCCCTCATCATGGTCATGTATATGATGTTCGGTATCCTGGAAGACAGTGGATATATGGCCAGGGCGGCCTATATAATGGACAGATCCATGAGGGCCTTGGGGCTTCATGGGAAGACCTTCATATCCATGATTATAGGCACAGGATGTAATGTTCCCGGCGTTATGTCTACCAGAACCCTGGAGAACAAAAAGGACAGGATGATTGCCATACTTATAAATCCCTTTATGTCCTGTGGTGCCAGACTTCCCATATATATGGTGTTTATAGCGGCCTTTTTCCCGAAACACGGGGGACTGGTACTGTTTAGCCTGTATGCAATAGGCATAATCGTTGCCTTAACTATGGGAAAAATTTTCTCCAAAGTATTCAGGGGAGAGGAATCCTTCTTTATTATGGAATTACCCCCTTATAGAATGCCCACCATCAAAGGAATCGGCCTTTATATGTGGGAGCAGGTATGGTCCTTTGTTCACAGGGCCGGGACGGTTATATTCCTGGTGGTCAGCCTCCTATGGATCCTATCCATACTACCCTATGGTGTAGAACCCTATAGCGAGGACAGTATTTTGGGAATTATAGGTAGCTTTATCGCACCAATCTTTAGGCCTGCCGGGTTTGGTACATGGCAGGCATCCGTGGGACTCTTTGCAGGGATTGCAGCAAAAGAGGCTGTGGTAGGAACCTTGGGTATGGTCTATGCAGGGGTAGAAGAGGGTGCCAGACTCATAACCTCCATCCAAGGAGTATTTACCCCCTTAAGTGCATACGCCTTCCTCATAATGAGCCTCTTGTACACCCCATGTGCTGCTACCATTGCTACAATCTACAAGGAAACCAATTCCAAACGCTGGGCCTGGTTTTCAGCTGTCTATACCTTCCTGATTGGTTGGACCGGAGCGGTTTTGGTCTATCAGGTTGGAAGGTTGTTTGGACTCGCATAATGCTGGGAGGAATGTAAGATGAGCATACTGCTCAATACCTTGAGGGAAGTTAACGCCATGAACGTCTATTCCAGGGAACACCTGGCCAGAAGGCTTGATACCAGCCAGGAGGTTGTAAACCATATCCTATCCAAATTGGAGAAGATGGGCTATATAAAAGAGGAGAATATTACAATAAGCAAATGCAGTTCCTGTCCAAGCTTTAAGAACGGGTGTATGGGGCCTGTGACAGGAGGAAGGCCTATTACCACCTTGACTATCACCGATAAGGGTAAGAGGTTTTTGGATATGTAGGATTAACTTAAGTGGGTAATTGCTATTGCTCGCTCTAAAAACAAATAATCTGTAAATACAAAGGGCGTATTCCCGGGAGTGGATATGCCCTTTATTATTACTTTGAGCGTGTCAATTCCCCGATAATAGTGTATAATTAGATTATAACTACCAATGAAGAATCAATATAGGAGGGTTTTGCATGGATAATTTTACATTTTATAGTCCTACATACTTTGTCTTCGGTCGTGGTACCGAAAATGAGGCAGGTCATTATGTAACCCGCTTTGGGGGAACCAAGGTTCTTATACATTACGGCGGTGGCTCTGTAAAGAGATCAGGGCTCCTGGACAGGGTTAAAGCCTCATTGGAAGCCTCCGACATACCCTACATCGAACTAGGTGGCGCAATGCCAAATCCCAGAAGTGGTTTAGTATATGAAGGTATTGATCTTTGTCGCAAGGAAGGCGTTGATTTCATTTTGGCTGTCGGCGGAGGTAGTGCCATCGACTCTGCCAAGGCCATCGCTGCCGGTGTACCCTATGATGGGGACTTTTGGGATTTTTACTCAAAGGATATGATCATTACAGAGGCTCTGCCAGTAGGTACAATACTAACCCTGGCAGCTGCAGGCAGTGAGGGTTCTTCCAGCTCGGTCATTACCCATGAAGATGGAATGCTCAAGAGGGGAGCATCCGGAGACGCCATCCGTCCTGTATTTTCAATACTGAATCCGGAGCTGACCTTTACTTTACCTCCTGAGCAGACCGCCAACGGTGTTGCCGACATAATGGCCCATGTCTTCGAACGCTATTTTACCAATACGAAGGACGTTGAGGTCACCGATAGGCTTTGCGAAGCCGTACTGCTGACCATGATAAAGGAAGCACCCAAGGCTATAAAGAATCCCGAGGATTATGGTGCCAGAGCCAACATCATGTGGGCCGGTATGGTAGCCCACAACAATCTATGCGGGGTTGGACGGGAGCAGGATTGGAGCAGCCATGGTATGGAGCACGAACTTTCCGCCCTTTATGACGTTGCCCATGGTGCAGGTTTGGCTGTAATGGTTCCTGCCTGGATGAAATACGTTATGAAGCACGATGTTAACCGCTTTGCCCAAATAGCAGTCCGGGTTTGGGGATGCCATATGGACTATGCCAATCCCGAAAACACAGCTCTTGAAGGAATTAAGAGGCTGGAAGAGTTCTGGGGATCCCTCGGCCTGCCTCTCAACTTTAGAGAGTTAGGTGCCAGGGAAGAGGACATTCCCTTTATGGTCAAGAATATTGGATTGAAGGAAGGGGAGCATCTGGGTAATTTCGTTCCCTTGTATAATGAGGATATTGAGAAGATCTACAGGCTGGCACTGTAATGGACTGTGTTTAGCCCCTATGGTAGAATAAATAAATATAGGGGATAATAAAAAGGTACAAAAACCGTCAGTCTTGAGGTTTTGTTATAAAGGACGTAATGTATGTGGGCGGCTTTTTAGCCGCCCTGTTCTTTAGGAAACGCTAAAAACGCCATTTAAAAGAAAGGAGAATTGCTGTGTCAGTACCGACACCTCATAATCGGGCAAAGATGGGGGAAATTGCTCCCACCGTTATAATGCCGGGAGATCCCCTAAGAGCCAGGTTCATTGCAGAAAACTATTTAGAGGATGCCAAATGCTTTAACGATGTAAGGGGGATGTTGGGATTTACAGGATATTATAAGGGGGTAAGGGTTTCTACCATGGGCCACGGTATGGGTATGCCTTCGGTGGGAATCTATACCTATGAACTTTATAACTTCTATGGTGTGGAAAACATCATCCGGGTCGGATCAGCAGGTGGAATTAGGGATGATGTAGAGATTCGGGATATTGTGATAGCCATGGGAGCATGTACCAATTCCAATTATGCACACCAATATGACCTGCCCGGCACCTTTGCACCTATAGCCAGCTATTCCTTGCTGGAGAGGGCGGTAAATATGGCAAGAAAAAAGGACCTTAATATAAAGGTGGGTAATATCTTCACCTCGGATACCTTCTATGATGACTCTGAGAGTCTTGGTAAGTGGAAGAAGATGGGGGTTTTAGCCGTTGAAATGGAAGCTGCAGCCCTCTACATGAATGCAGCAAGAGCGGGGAAGAATGCCCTATGCATCTGCACCATTTCGGACCTGCCCTTTACAGGTGAGGCATGTACCAGTGAAGAGAGACAGACCACATTTACCCAGATGATAGAGCTTGCCCTTGGTATTGTAGAATAAAGATATTATGGTAACCTCATGTGCTAGTTCATAACCTTAGGTAAGGAGCTATTGATAAGCGGATGTCGGAAGTAGCGATAAATAGCCATTACCGGCATATGATTGACTGGCACAACGCGTTATGGTATTAAATTTTTAGGTTCAAGGAGGGACGTATGATGGCAGATTTAAAGCAATACGAGTTTTGGTTTGTGACGGGAAGCCAGCACCTTTACGGAGAAGAGACGTTAGTACAGGTAAAGGAGCATTCCCAAATTATCGCTCAGGCTTTGGACCAGTCTGAAGCTATATGCGGCAAGGTGGTCTTTAAGGGTATAGTTACAACTCCTTCCCAGATTACCAGGGTTATGGAGGAGGCCAATTTCCATAAAAATTGTGCAGGTGTTATCACCTGGATGCATACATTTTCACCCTCAAAGATGTGGATTGCGGGGCTTTCTATATTGAATAAACCGCTTTTACATCTAAACACCCAATTTAACAGGGAGATTCCCTGGGATGAGATCGATATGGATTTTATGAATCTCAACCAATCAGCCCATGGGGACAGGGAGCATGGCTTCATTGGAGCGAGATTGAGGATTCCGAGAAAGGTTGTCGTGGGACATTGGGAGGATAGGGAAGTTCACGAATCCATAGGAGGATGGATGAGATCCGCCATAGGCTTAAGCGAATCCCGTTCCCTAAAGCTTGCCCGCTTTGGTGACAATATGCGGGAAGTAGCCGTTACCGAAGGGGATAAGGTGGAAGCCCAAATCAAATTTGGTTGGTCAGTCAACTATCATCCGGTAGGGGATCTGGTAGAGTATATAGACGGAGTTTCAGATAAAGATATAGCATCTCTTATGGAAGAATACGCCAGCCTGTATGACATAAATACCTCTGACAGGGATTCCATTAGCTATCAGGCCAGAATTGAGCTGGGTATGACAAAATTTCTTGAAGAAGGGGAATTTGGAGCCTTTACCACTACTTTCGAGGATTTACACGGCCTTAAACAGCTGCCCGGACTGGCCGTCCAAAGATTAATGGCCAGGGGCTATGGCTTTGGTGGTGAAGGGGATTGGAAGACTTCTGCCCTGACCAGGGTTATGAAGGTCATGGCCTCAGGCTTGCCAGGAGGTACCACCTTTATGGAGGACTATACATATCATCTGGAAAAGGGCAATGAACTTATCCTGGGGGCCCATATGCTGGAGGTTTGTCCCTCCATTGCCGCCGGAAGGCCGGCCATTGAGGTTCATCCCCTGGGGATAGGTAACCGTGAAAATCCCGCACGGATGGTCTTTGAAGGACAGGAAGGGGATGCCATTCTCGTATCATTGATAGATATGGGAGGGCGTATGCGCATGATAGTCAATGATGTAAAAGCCAAAGCCCCTCTTAAGGATATGCCCAAACTTCCTGTAGCCAGGGTGATGTGGGAGCCCATGCCCAACTTAAGGACTTCAGCCGAGGCCTGGATTCTGGCAGGAGGAGCCCATCATACTGTAATGAGCTACGCTCTGACAGCAGAGCACATGAGGGACTTTGCTGAAATGGCTGGAATTGAGTTTCTCCATATCAACAAGGATACCGATATAATCGGATTTAAAAAGGAATTGCTGTGGAATGATATGGTATGGAAGTTTAACAGTTAGGTAACACCCTTTAAAGTAATCATGGTCACATTCTGCATAATGTGCTATAATATGCTACATTGTGCAGAATGTGATCTTATTTTTGGAGGGTATAGAATGAAGTTGAGGAATAGGACTATTGTATTATTCATTGTTTTGTCATTATCTGTTTCGTTTTTTACAGGATGCTCGTCCGGCGGGTACTCGAAAAAGGTTATAGGGAAATGGAAGGTAGATGACTTAGAGTTTAAGGAAGTCAGCGATGATATGTTTACAGGGCTTCAGCAAATGCTGATCGGCATAGTGTTTGAACCGGACAGCACAATTGAATTCATAAACAAGGAAAAGGTCAATATTATGATGAACAGCGTAAATTATGAGTGGCTTGAAGAAGATAAGCTACAAATAGGTGACGATGATGATGGCGATACGCCTTTATTTTTTGATGTTACAATAGATAAGGAATCCATGACCTTTGATAATCAGATAGTGACCATTAATTTAACCAAGGAGTCATAAACCAATAGCCGGTCACCAAAGGAAACTACATAACTGAGCCTGAACCTCCCCTTATATTCCATTACTATCTATGAATTTGCGGTTTAGAATGCACAATAATGGCAACAATAGTGACTAGATGATAATGGAATATAATTAATCTGCGTATAAGGGGAGGTTTTAATATGTTGGAAGATCCCAGGGAGAAGGCAGAATTCCTGGCAATATTGACCCAAGCCCGGAGCGAATGGTTGCAAGCCCAAAACTATTTTGAGCTTGTAAGCGATCCGGATCTGGTTGATTATGCCATATACCAGATGGAAGCTGCCAAGCTAAAGTACATGTATCTAATTAAGCAGGCACGTAAATTGGGCTTTCAAAACAAACAGATTCTTCAGGAAGAGCCAAGCAAAGGTTTTAACTAAATACTGTCATATAGATGATGGTCAGGATGGAGAAAACCAAGGTGTGCCTTGTTATTAAATAAGGAGTCATAAAAGGGAATGCCTATCCATATACATTTAGTGAACCACTTTGCGAAATGGGGTCTGGGATATGGATTTGGGAATTCCCTTTGGTGTTGTTATTGGTTATGCTGCAGGCTTGGTACTCCTATATCTGGTTGGATGGCTGCTCCTGGTACCGCTGAAAAAGCTCCTTAAATTCATTTATAATGGGATTTTGGGGGGCATTATCCTGTGGATTCTCAATCTTGTCGGGGGATTAATTAATATAACGGTAGCTATCAACCCCATAACCGCTTTAATAGTTGGTTTTCTGGGGGTTCCCGGAATAATATTGATATTGTTGCTTCAATACATATTAGAACACTAAAGTAGCTTAATACATAATAATCCCATGCTCCCTCCAGGGGCATGGGATCCATAGAATATTATTATATTCCCCGGTTTGCCATTATGACTTCAATTTCTTCCTCATTTATTCCTACCATTGCTTCTCCCAGGTCTTCAGAAAGCTTTGCAATGAGTTTAAAATCCTTGTAATTGGCCACTGCTTCAACTATGGCCTTTGCCCTCTTGGCAGGATCCCCGGATTTAAATATACCGGAACCAACAAACACACCGTCTGCACCTAAGTGCATCATCAGGGCTGCGTCTGCAGGAGTTGCCACACCGCCGGCTGCAAAGTTGGGCACGGGCAATGCGCCGTTTTCGTGAACATATTTAACCAGTTCGTAGGGGACTTGAAGTTCTTTGGAGTAGAAATACAGTTCATCTTCCCTAAGCCCTTTTAAGGTTGCAATCTCCTGATTGATGGCCCTCATATGACGAACGGCCTGAACGATATCGCCGGTTCCCGGTTCACCCTTTGTTCGTATCATTGCTGCACCTTCATTGATCCTTCTTAAGGCCTCACCCAGATTCTTGGCTCCGCATACAAAGGGAGTCTTAAAGGCATTCTTATCGATGTGATACTTATCGTCAGCTGGAGTTAGGACTTCACTTTCATCGATAAAATCAATACCGATAGCCTCCAATATTCGAGCTTCCACAAAATGGCCTATGCGTACCTTTGCCATGACTGGAAGTGAAACTGTTTCCTGTATACTCCTAATCATCTTTGGATCGCTCATTCTGGAAACTCCGCCTGCTGCCCGGATATCCGCCGGAATCCTTTCCAAAGCCATGACCGAGCAGGCACCGGCTTCCTCTGCTATTTTTGCCTGTTCCGGAGTAGTAACATCCATTATCACTCCGCCCATTAACTTATCTAGGATAGGTTTATATTGTTCATAGTTCTTGCTCATCTAATCACTCCCGAATTAATATATTTCAATATATACTATACCACAAAATAGGATATTTGAATAATTCACCTGATAAAAATTTAAACTATTTTGTAGGCTCTTGAATTCCTTCCGGGGTTGGTGCTACAATAGAATTCACATAATACAAAAGGATGTGTCATTATAATGAGCCAGAAGAAGATTATATTTAGCGGTGTTCAGCCTTCCGGGAATCTA
>DGDX01000053.1:423-630 GCA_002385665.1 Firmicutes bacterium UBA3941 | reverse complement strand
ATTCCCTTACAGGAGGAATATAATTGTATATATAGCATTGTGGATCTACATGCTCTGACCGTGAGGCAGGATCCTGCTGAACTTAGGAAAAAGACAAGATCATTGCTGGCCCTTTACATAGCCTGTGGACTTGATCCGGAGAAGAACGTTTTATTCGTCCAATCCCATAACAGTGCCCACGCAGAGCTGGCCTGGATACTCAATTGC
>DGDX01000053.1:0-228 GCA_002385665.1 Firmicutes bacterium UBA3941 | reverse complement strand
CAGGTGAGCTTGGTAGGATGACCCAATTTAAAGAGAAAGCCCAGAGACATACGGATAATATAAACGCTGGCCTGTATACCTATCCCGTTCTGATGGCAGCCGATATTCTCCTTTACCAGACGGATCTGGTACCGGTCGGGGAGGATCAAAAGCAACATCTTGAATTAACCCGGGATGTTGCCCAAAGGTTTAATAACATATACGGGGATGTGTTTACGATACCGGAGC
>DGDX01000116.1:8671-18002 GCA_002385665.1 Firmicutes bacterium UBA3941 | reverse complement strand
TAAGAGACAGGAATAATACCGCCACCATGGGTGAGGAGGATGCTGAGTGGATGTATAGTAATACCATTAGCTCCAGGGATTCTATTATTAAGTTGTAATAGGAACCCAGAGACCAGAGGTATACATATTTTTTAAACAGGAGTAGCAAGGCGTAGGATAGGCTAACCCAGAAAAACAGTTCAGTTAAGAGGAAGGCATCCAGGGGATTTAAGATAACGCTTAATAATACTGCCATGAATATAGAAAATAACCTAATTATCCATTCCAGCTGTAGCATATCCATGTTCGCCTCCGGTAAATCTTATTATGAATGTATTCTACATTATTTGATAATATCCTTCATATTCCAATAAATATTAATGCTATTTTTATATAAAAATTGCAGAACTTAAGCCTTTTAGACATGGAAATACTAAAGGTTTATGCTCTCCGCCTTCTGCAGGTATTCCTCTGCCAAACCTATCTCATTGGGGTCGTCTATATCGTTGGCTATTTCCGGATAGGGACTTATGATTGCCCGGCCCCTGATTTTCAAGAGCTCATAAAAACGCCTTTCTATCCGCTGGATGGACAGTCTGCCAACTATCAGCAAGAGTACAAAACGAAAGCCCAATAGCCTTCCCAGCTTCCATGGGTTCTTCCTGTGAGCAATAAATCCCTTGACAAACTCCGCACAAGGCTCTACCACTTTGGGATTCAGGCCGATGATATTTCCCCCCGTAAAGGTCCCATCCTTTAATTTGACATAGGTCCTTTTAAAGCCGGGATAGATACTATCATTGACGATTTTATCGACTATGGGGTAACAGAGATCCACATTGCTGGCTCTGCACTTTTCTATGAAATCCTTAATGATGGGTCCGGTTATCATAGGGATATCGGAGCTTGCTACCAAAACAAACTCCTCATCCTGAAACAAGGATAGCCCTTTCTTTAAGTTATCAAAGAGGTGGGTTTCCTCCTGGATAAAATGGTCCACCCTATCCGCCAGCCTGGATTTTAGGATTTCTGCAGGTCCAACAATGGCTATCCTGGCAATCATACCCGAATCCCTTAGGGCATCTACAACGTATTCAACCATCCATTTACCGGACACATCTATAAGGGACTTGTTGGTAATTTGGTTATCATATTCCCTTTTCCCGCTATCTCCGGCCATTATAAGTACATTAACCTTATCCACTGCGCTATCCCCTCCTGACTTCAGCAAGGTTATTATACCACGTCTTAATTATTTGTTCGATATTTTCATAGGAGAAAACCTATGTCGTTGATCCAGGTGGTACATGTTGACATTACCAGACTGTTGTATTATTATGCAAATAATGATTAGGGGCTGTAAGGAGGCTAATTCAGTGCTAAAGCAATATCTAGGCGATAATATCCTGATAACGGACGGCGCCATGGGAACCTACTATTCCCACCTGACCGGTGTCCATACTACTCTGTCCGAGCTGGCCAACATAGAAAATCCTCAGATCATAAAGGAAATACACCAACAATACATCGACGCCGGGGCCAGGTTAATACGGACCAACACCTTTTCCACAAACTCCTACACCCTGAAGAGGACTCGTGAAGAGGTTGGCGTACTTTTAACCGCCGGATATGATATCGCCAAGACCTCTGTGGGGTCAAAGGATGTCTTCATTGCCGCCGATATAGGGCCCATACCCGAGATGATTGAGGGCAAGGCCATTGAAAAGGCTGCCATCTATGATGAATATTTATTTATAATAGATACATTTTTAAAACTTGGCGCAGACATATTTGTATTTGAAACCTTTAGCAGCACAGAATATCTAAAGGCCCTTTCCGAGTATATTAAATCCTCAAACCCCGACTCCTTTGTATTGGCTCAGTTTGCATTGAATGCAGAAGGGTACACCAGGAAAGGTATAAGCGCCAGGAGAATCCAGGAACAAGTTAAACAGATTCCTTCTGTTGATGCATATGGCTTTAACTGCGGAGTCGGCCCGGCTCACCTTTATAAGAGTGTCAAGGAACTGGATCTTTCCGGAGGCACAGTATCCATCCTTCCAAACTCGGGCTACCCCATTATCGTCAACGAACGCACGGTCTATACCGAGAATCCGGAATACTTTGCAGACAGATTGATGGACCTAAGGGACCTGGGTGCCAAAATAATTGGCGGATGCTGTGGAACCACTCCCCTCCACATAAGCATGCTGGCCAGAAGGCTTGACTCCAGCCCCAGCCGGAGTGCCGCAGCTCCAAAAATAGCTGTAGAAGAACCCTATACTCCAAAACCTCCCCCAAATTCATTTGCCCATAAGCTCAATAAGGGTGAATTTGTCATTGCAGTGGAATTGAATCCACCTTTCAGCACCGATCTGGACAAGGTGTTAGAGGGAGCAGGGGAATTGAAGGACAGGGGTGTGGACATATTGACCGTCGCCGATTCCCCCATGGCCCGATCCAGGATAGACTCAGGTATGGTGGCAGCGAAGATTAAGAGGGAAGCCGGCATAGAAACCATGCCCCATCTATGCTGCAGGGATAGAAATGTTATAGCCATAAAATCATGGCTATTAGGAACGTATATAGAAGGAATACGAAATCTATTGGTAATCACCGGGGACCCCGTTCCCAGTCCGGAGCGCAACGATATTAAGAGCGTCTTTAACCTGAATTCCATAAGGCTGTTAGAGATGATTGCAGAGATGAACCGGGAAGTATTCGCCCAAGAACCCTTTCTTTTAGGAGGTGCGCTAAACTTAAACGTGCTAAATAAGGATGTGGAGCTGAGGCGAATGGAGCAAAAGATAGAAAGCGGGGCCAGATTCTTTCTGACCCAGCCGGTATTTCTGGACAGCACCATTGAGTATTTAAGAAAAGCAAAACAAAAAACCGATGCTAAGATCCTGGCGGGAATAATACCCTTGGTGAGCTATAGGAATGCTGTCTTCCTGAACAATGAGATAGCCGGAATTGATATACCGGATAAATATATAAAGAAGTTTTCCCCCAATATGTCCCGTCAGGAGGCGGAATATGTAGGGGTTGAAATCGCAGTGGATATAATCAACAAAGTAAAAGGTCAGGCAGATGGAATCTACCTCATCACCCCTTTTAACAGAACCGGTATGATTGCAAGAATAATAGATAAAAGCCTTAGACCGGCTGAAAGGAGTCCATTATGATAGTAATAGGAGAAAAGTTAAACACCAGTATAGATGTAATAAGAGAAGCAGTCCAAAACAGCGATATTGAAACAATTAAGGGAATAGCCCTGTCCCAAGCAAGGGCGGGAGCTGATTATATCGACGTTAATTGCGGCACCTTCGTCGACAGGGAGCCTGAGCTCTTAATGTGGATGACAGAAATCCTGGTAGAATACACCGACAAACCCCTGTGCATAGACAGCCCCAATCCTCAGGCAATAGAAGCAGCCCTGAAGGTTTGCGGAAACGGTAAACCCATAATAAATTCCATAACGGGGCAAAGGCAAAGATACAATAGCATACTCCCCTTAATACTCGATTACGGGACATCGGTCATAGGCCTGTGCATGAATGACGATGGCATTCCGGATTCTGTAGATGCCAGGGTTTCCGTGGCAGAAAGGCTGGTAGAAGACCTGGTCAGGGATGGGGTTGACTATGAAGATATCTTCATAGATCCCATGGTCCAGCCTATGGCTACCGACCAATCTAGCGGACAGATGACCCTTAAGACCATTGCCGGTATAAAGGAGAGGCTGCCGGGTATTAAAACCATTTGTGGTCTTAGCAATATCTCTTTCGGCCTCCCGGAGCGATCTTCCGTCAACAAGGCCTTTTTGGTCCTGGCCATCAATGCTGGACTGGATGCCGCTATCCTGGATCCCACGGACCATGGCATCGTTTCATTGGCCTATGCCGCAAAGCTGATGAGCAGTCAGGACGATTATTGCCTCGGTTACCTTGAATCCATCAGAAAACTAAATGGGAGATAGGATTTCAATTTAGCCTATAAGAATCCCCTTATCAACAGTCTTTAGGGCAAAGGTGTGGCGGTACTCCTTTTTCAAAACCCTTGCCGCCCTATGAGCTGAGGATTGATCCTTAAAAACGCCATAGACCGTAGGACCGGTGCCGCTCATCAGGCTGCCCAGAGCACCCTGTTCCATCAATTGGGATTTTATCCTGGCGATTTGCGGATGCATGGGTATGGTGACCCCCTCCAGGACATTGACCAGATTCTCGGCTATGCCGGTTATCCGGCCTGCTCCCAGGTGCTTTATCATAGCTTCATTGTCCGGCCTTTTCCCAATGGAGTTAAGATCCAGCCTACCGTATATTTCTTTCGTGGATACCCATATATTAGGCCTTATTATAACCAGCCAAATATCTGCCCTTGAGGCTATGGGCGTTAATATTTCCCCAATTCCCTGGGCCAGGGCCGTACCACCCGTTAAACAAAAGGGTACGTCGGCACCCAAACTTTTTCCCAATAGCCTCAATGCCTCATCATCTATATTCAGATTCCAAAGCCTGTTGAGCCCCAGCAATACCCCCGCACAATCTGCGCTTCCGCCCCCCAGTCCGGCAGCTATGGGGATATTTTTTCTGATAAAGATGTTAACACCCCGGGAAATTCCAAACTCTGTCCTTATAAGCTCCACAGCCCGCCAGGCTATATTTCTGCTGCCTCGGGGCAGGTTCTTGAGATTGCTGTCCAGCTCTATACCCCTGTCTGTTTCCCTAAGAATTATTTCATCCCACAGGCCCACCGATTGCATTATCATCTCTACGTCGTGGTAACCGTCAGGCCGCTTGCCCACAACGTCCAGGGTCAGATTGATTTTGGCGTGGGCTCTAAGACGAATACTTTCCATGTTCTCATATCCTTTACCTATAATATCTAAATGTCCACACTGGACATATAGCCATTATATATGAAAAAGCTGCCGCTTCCAATCCGGTGTTTAGTCGCTGTAAGCTACTTATTAATTCAGACCTATATATTTTGTATGAATGGACTATTGATAAGCGGATGACTTCTAAACAAATAGACAGGGAGTACTCATTCATAATACTCCCCGTCTATTTTTGATATATAGGTGGTTTTATAGGATGATTCTTATACTTCATGGCTCTAGACTATAGAAGCGTCCAGTTTTTTAAATATCATAATCTTGCTGCCTACTTCCAAGGCCTCCTCATCGGCGATTTCATTGTATTTTAAGATACTGTTTATGGTCGTGTTATACTTCTTGGCTACCGACCACAGGCTATCCCCGGGTTGGACAAAATAGATATATATCCCGGAGTCCGCCTCACCTTCCATCTCTATCTCCTCTATATCCAACAGCACTTCCTTTTCTATTTGCTCCGTTGCCTCACCCATAACCAGCAGGGTTATCTTAAGCTCAAATTCATTGGGAGTGACCAGAGTGTGGCTTAGATATTGGACCTTCGCCTCACACAGGCATTCCATATCTTCATGAACACCCTCTATTTCCAAGGTTTGAGTAAAGGGTATATCCGTCTTCATGCTGTTAATACCCAATCCATCATCCTCGGGCTTATAGAGAACGACTCCTGTCAACACTCCGTCGACCACGACTTGACCCTGGCTGATCCGGTATTCCGTTACCAGGGGTCTGGCTTCGGCATAGAGGATCCTCTCGGCAGGCGGTAAATTCTCGCCAAGCTCGATATTTTCTCTGATTATGGTTTGGGCCTGACCCTTGCCCACAGAACGGGTCAAGGATATCTTCTGTTTCACCAAGTCCAGGGCAGCACCGGGACTATAGGCATCTATAATTAGGTTCTCTTCATAGCTTTCATAGACCTTCCCCTCCATGAAGAGTATCATGTCTATGGACAGGACCCTGGTATCCCCAATGATATCCTGTCGTAAGGATACATCCAGCTCCTGAACCTCAACCCTTACATCACAATCCATTCCCTGATATGCGCCCTGTACCTCCACAAAATGATTAAAGGGAATATAGCTTTGCAGGAGCTGTACGGGATCCTGCTCTTCCTCCGATTGATATAATAATTTCAGGTCTATTTCCCCGGAGGCCAGAATCCTATTATCCGCGACCCTTGTTTCCAGGATCCTCACCCCGGCATCCTTTCTCAATACCTTTGCCACGGAGGGCATATCGTCCGGTAGCAACACATCTTCACGAAGTATAGTCTGGCTTCTACCGTCGCCGCTGGTGTAAACCAATTCCATTGGTTCCGTCAGGGCTTGAACCCGGTCTTTCTCAAGGAAGTTCTTTAAAACATCCAATTGTAACAATTCCTGTACCTTGCAGCCTATGTTGAGCACCGATTTTATGCTGAGTCTTCGGCTGTTTATTATATCGTAATCCAAATGCTCAAGTTCAAAGGATATATCGGCTGTCATCCTGGGCTTTGCACCTACCAAATCCACGTACTGAACGAATCCTGTCTCGCCCTCGGCCTGTGCTATGGCCTTGTTATCACCTACGGGTATGTACAGTAGATTGTAGCGCAAGACACCCTCTACCATTACCTTGTCCTGGACAACCTCTTTGCCTGTTTCATATACTACAGCCCAGATATCCAGAATCTTTGCTATCTCGGGTTCTTCATCCTGGATTATAAGCTCCCCTTCAACGAGATGCTGGGATAGCTCCTCCCCCACCAGTTGGTCTATTTTTATAAGCCCCTTTTCGTAATTGATGGCCAATTCCACTCCCCCTTTTGGAAATATTTATAGTGAATAGGATCAGTTTATCTTTTATTGTCCTATATCTATAAATATAGATGGCCACCCCAAAATATGTTAGATTCTTTGATTATTTTTGCATACCACCAATTCTACGTTGGAGGTTAAAACATCGGAATAGGTATAGCACAGAGTCCTGGTATTTTGTCCGTCTATATCGACCAGCACAGTAAAAACGCTGGGATATATGTCGTTGATAACCCCCTCATTTACATAGGTGCGCCTGCGCCCCCTATTGGCCTTTAATTTAACTCTTTCACCAATATTGGACTCTAAAGTCTCTCTGACCTTATCCAAAGCATCAATATTTATCACCATATCACTTCCTATTTGTATTTTTGCCGGTTTGGTTTAGCTGTAATTGTATTTTGTTTACAGTTAAAGTGAAAATTTCTTTCATATATTTTACCCATATCCGGATTTTTAGATTCATCTGTTAATGCTGGAAAATAGGTATAAAAAAACGCTGTTACCTAATGGTACTAGCGTTTTAAAGTGAAGCAATAGCTTTTATACTATGCAAGAATGATTAATGAAATAGAACATGTATTTTGATATTATTAATTAAAATCATCTTCAAGATCATATTCGGATTCGTCTACTTCATCGGATTCATCCAACTCTATCTCCTCTAAATCCTTTAGATCCTCGTCTTCATCATCATTTCCAAAGATATCCTCATCTTCGTCCTTGGGTAGAAAATCTCCCCATTCATCCTTCTTGCGGATTTCTTCATCCACTTCATCTTTCATGCGTTCCATCAGGCATTGGTAACACATTTCCTCACCGGCTTTTATAATATTTTCGCCACATTCTGGGCAAATATCATATTCTTCTTCATCCATATCATTAGCCCGGATGGCTTTACCAACCTCATCCAGACAGATTTTACATAGTACTTCTACATCCTGTATATAATTGAGATTACATCTAGGACATTTCTTGTAAGCCATCAAATTCTCCCTCCAGAAAGCAATTTTTATATATTGTTCCCATTCGTTAAATTGTATTCGCCACTTTGACGAAAAATCCTCCTTAGAAGGGAAAACATAATGTCCTCCTAAATCTCCAAGTTATCCACAGGTTTACAGAATATCTATCCACATTATCCACAGTTTTATCCCCAAGCTTGTCTTTATAAGGATTTTAATATGTGGATAAAATCCTATAGTTTTCCACTACTTAGATATAGCTGGCTAAAAGCCGGCTATCTAAACATTTTGAAAAGGCTGGGCCTCTTTCATAAAAGCCCTAACAAGACGAATCACGTCTTCATCTACGACAGAATAGATGATCTCCAGGCCGTTTCGTCTTCCCTTAATGATCCCATGGGCTTTCAATATCCCCAAATGCTGGGATATTGTAGATTGTGGAAGCCCCAAACATTCCTGAATGCCTGTAACATTACATTCTTTTGTGATCAGACCGTTCACTATGCATAATCGTACAGGATGTCCCAAGATTTTGAGTAACTCGGCTTTTCTTTCATAATCCGCTAACCGTGATACCATAACAGTCCCCCTACCTGCTTGAAATACTAAATGCATGCCTTGTGTTAGTTCAACAGCCTATTAAATAATAAGGTAATGGGCTATTGATAAGCAAATGACGGAAGTAGCGTTCAATAACCATTAACGAAATATGTCTGACTAACACAAGAATCTATAGACCATGCCAAACCTTATAGGCCAACATTATGGCTTTCGTAATATAATAATATCGTAATATTATTATATTGTGTTGGTATGGGATCTGTCAAGTTTTGCCCTCTCTGGGCAGATTAACGTCCTAGGCCGATTCACCCATATTTAGTTTGTCTGCTATCAGGGCGATGAATTCACCGTTGGTGGGTTTATCATTCTCATCATACACCACATATCCAAAGAGCTGGTTTATATTCTCTACCTTGCCCCTATTCCAGGCTACATCTATAGCATGCCTGATAGCCCTTTCAACCTTGCTGGGGGTGGTATTGAATTTCCTTGCAATGCCGGGATAGAGCTCCTTGGTAATACGGTTCATTATATCGCTGTTCTTAACGGCCATTTTGATGGCTTCCCGCAAAAAGTGATACCCTTTGATATGGGCTGGGATTCCGATAAGGAGAAATATATCGGTTATCTTTTCTTCCAAATTTTTCGTCCTCTCATAGGGTACGGACTTATGCTCCCCTTCCACAAGGCCGCGCATATTTCCTTTAAGCTCCCTTATCCTTTTCATAAGCATTTCCATATCGAAGGGCTTAACCATGTAATACTTGGCGCCTAAGTTGACAGCCCTGCGGATTAACTCCTCCTGTCCCACCGCAGACAGGCATATAAAAAATGGCCCCGTCGAATTATCAGCTCCGTTTAACTGCTCCAATACCCCAAGCCCGTCCAGGCGCGGCATGATCATATCCAGAATCACTATATCAGGATTTGTTTCATTAATAACACTCAAGCCGTCGACACCATCCCTGGCCAATCCCACAACTTCCATATCGTCCTGCATTTCAATATACGAGGATATTATCTCCCGGATACTGGGATTGTCATCGATTATAACAATTCTTACCATTTGCTTCATTGGTTTTTCCTCCCCCATTTTTCTATTTTCGACACGACCCATGAATCGTGCC
>DGDX01000116.1:7711-8536 GCA_002385665.1 Firmicutes bacterium UBA3941 | reverse complement strand
ATGAATCGTGCCCATATTTGTCGTCTATTGGGATTTTTGGCATTATATGTTATTATGTTATATATATTACCATATCATTACAGAAAAATAAAGAGGAAAATACAAAAACATAAAAAAAGAATGATCATTCGATCATTCTCTTTTTAAGGGTATACTATTCTACCGCTTATTGCGTCTATATACAGCAACCAATATCCCATGCCGTATCCATCTTTAATTGGCACCCATCGGGAAAACCCGTTTATGGATATGGGCGGGATCATGCTATACATGCTGGGGATACCATATACTACATATTGAACCTGGCCGTCTTTTTTGGCTATGCCTACGATGTGGTGATCGGGATAGCTATAGCTGGGATAGCCATAAGCCGATTCAGTATAATAACCGCCGTATCCGGTTAAGGCCTGCTGTACCCTAATCCATTCGATATCCTTCAATTCTCCTTCGAAGGGGGATACCCTCTGGTGGACCTTGAAGAGACCTGTGAAATAGTCCTTCACGTTATCCCAATAGGTAGCCCCGTAATATGGATAGACGCTATCCTGGTAAGTGAAGTCCTGCAAGTAGCCCTGATAGCTATCCTCGTAAGCCCGCCTTAATTCCTCCTCGGACCTGCCGGTTACCTCTTGTGAAGGTTCAGGAGACGGTGATGAAGAGTTGTTGGGGTAGATGGTCAGGGGTTCAAATTCTATTTCAGGACGGATTTCCGTTTCTGGCTCATCCTCTGTCACCGATTCATCTTCCGTGCCTGTTTCGCTTTCCAACCCTATATCGCTATCCTCTATCCCCGGTTCTTCCTCTATCTCCGGCTCATTTTCTATC
>DGDX01000116.1:0-7593 GCA_002385665.1 Firmicutes bacterium UBA3941 | reverse complement strand
TCTCCGGCTCATTTTCTATCTCCGCCTCTTTCTCTATCTCCGGCTCTTTCTCTTCCCTTACCTCGTCCCCAATTTGGGCTGGTTCCTCAAACTCGGTCTCGTAGTCAACCGCCGGTACGGCTTCCACTTCCGATTCGACCGTCCTCCCGGGTTTATCCTCGATTTCCGGTTCAGTTTCGGTTTTTGGTTCCGGTTCTTCTTCCGCCACGACCTCTTTTTTGCCAACGTCCGGCTCAGGCTCGGATAAAAACTCTAATCCATCTCCATGTATCATCCTTAATCCATCAGTTATGTTTTGGGTGCTTATGTAAATATCCTTACCGGCATATCCTATCAAAGGATATGCAATCCTCATTCCTTCCTTACCTGTCCTAAAGGTTATGACAAGGGCATGAAAGTTTTCCAGGGTATATCCGGAACCCTTAATATCATCGGCATCAAAGGAAACTATGTGCTCGCATCTACCCTGCTCATCCGTATATAGACTAGCCAATTTGCAAGGCCTGATAGAATCATCGACAGATATCAGGTATGCCTCATAGACACCGTCCAGACTGCTGCTGGGCTTTATATCCTGCATGTAGATATAGGCCCTGCCAACTCCCCTCCTGATCTCAAATTTACAATAACCCGTGGGAGCCTTGTTGGGAACAAATTCATACCCCCTGCTCTTGGGTTTTAAAATAATGAAGGAACGATGGTAATTAGATTTTCTGGCCAACTTTCCTTCCCCCCCCTTTTATTGTTTGTACTAGTATATGAATTGGGGGATAAAAAAAGAAACCCTATTTTCTATATTGGGCTTCTTTTTCGGATATTGTTATCATGTTGTTGGATATCCTGGCAAACTCCTCTATAGTCAGGGTCTCTCCCCGCCTTTGGGGGTCAATCCCGGATATATTGAGGATATTCAGCATCATCTCCCTGTCCCATTCCTTTAGTTCTCCAGTGGTGAGGTTGTTTAAAAGAATTTTTCTCCTCTTTGCAAAGGCTCCCCTCACTACGCGAAAAAACAATTCCCTGTCATAGACTTCAACCTCCGGCCTGTCCCGCTTTTCCAGGATAACTACCGTTGAGTCTACCTTGGGCCGGGGTATAAACACACTGGCCGGTACACTACATAGTATCCCCGGCTTCGTATAATATTGGACCGCTACCGACAAGGAGCCATATTCCTTATCCCCGGGCCCGGCAGCCATCCTTTGGGCCACTTCCCGCTGGATCATAACCGTTATGGAGCTAAAGGGCAGCCCCTCCTCCAAAAATCGCATTATTATCGGGGTAGTTATATAGTAGGGCAAATTGGCTACCACTTTAAATTCATGGCTTCCAAACTCCCTTTCTGTCAGCTCCTTTAAATCCAACTTCAGTATATCGCCATGAATCAAGGTTAAATTGGATGGGGTCCCCAGGGTTTCTTCCAGGATAGGGAAAAGACCCTTGTCTATTTCAATGGCAACTACCTTTTTGGCCCTGGCCACCAGCTCCTTGGTGAGGGTACCTATTCCGGGACCAACTTCCAATACCAGATCCTCTCCCGTAACCCCTGCTCCGTCAATAATTTTTTCTATTATATTCCTATCCGCTAAAAAGTTTTGCCCCAGGCTCTTGCTAAACCTAAAGTTATGCCTTTCCAAGATATCCCTTATAACCTTGGGGGATGTAAGCTGACTCATATGCTCCCTCCTAGAAAAGGCAGGATATTAAATCCTGCCTTTACCCTTACTGGTAGATATGTCTAACCATTTTTATGACTAGGGTATTGTCACCTTTACATTTTTTACCCTGCCAAACCTTGCTGCCACTGATTCATCGTCGGTATCTATAAATACGTCGATGATCTTTCCCTTGATAGCCCCACCCGTGTCCTCGGCCGTATAATAGCCGCTCAAATGGGCCCATTTACCGGGGAACTCCACATATACTTTAGTCCCCAGAGGTATCAGCCTTCTATCGACCGCTATCATACCTTCCTTGGGCCATTTCCCGGTCCTGGTCTTATTACCGGTTCGAATATAGGCCGTTGCCTGGAAGGTATAGGTGCCTGGGCTGAGATAAGTCGTCTTGCTTCCCGTTTTTTTCTTTGAGGTACTGGTATTAGTGGTTTTACTCTTTGTTGTTTTTTTCTCTTCAGATTTTTTCTTAACGGTTTTTCCCTTAGTTGTTTTGCTTGTAGTTACTTTCTCCCTTTTACTGCTACCTCTGGATACCGGTGGAGCTACATAGGTACCCTTATCTATAATCCTGTCTACCGGTTCCACCGATACCCTTTCCTCTACAACCTCCCTGCTGACCTCAACGCCGTCGTAATAGGCTATGAGTATTTCCCTTTCCTTTACTCCTTCCTTCCCTTCCTGTACCAGCTTTTGTTTTCCCTTTTCCAGCTTTTTGTTTTCCTTGGTAACTACCTTGTAAGGTATGGTTTCTTTTTCTATCAGGATCTCTTCTTTCACCCTGGTGACCTTGATATGGTCCCCGGGTAAGACCTGCTGATTCAGGGGGTAGTTAATCAAATCCTTTTCCTTCAGAACTATGTAGGCTTCCTTCAATGCGTCTTCTACAGTTCCTTGAATCAGATATACGGTTTTAAACTTGCCGTCTGCTTCCACTGTAACCTTAAAGGCGCGCCGTATATTGATTTCCGTATCTTCCTCTATGGGTTCTTCCAGGCCTGGGGTTATTTCGTCACCCGGGCCTAAGTTTATTTCATATCTATCCAAAAGCTCCTTTACTGTTTTATCTATAGTTTGAACTTGTACGATATACCCATTATCGTTTATGGTGACTTCATTATAGGCCTCCTGAACGTAATGGGCAAATCCTGTCGTCGTACCGCCGACAAGTGCCAGAACAATGCAAACATAACATAACAGTTTGCGAATGTTCTGTTGTTGTGGTTCCATTATTTTTCCTCCTTTAAAAAACTTAATCAAGGGAGTTGATGGGGTAATTGTAATACTATTTTAATATGTTGTCAAGTTTTTGTAATAATTAAGCTTGTACCAAAATTACCTTACCCAAAGTTTTGGTATTTTATACCTCCTAGAGGTTGGAGTGAAAAAGCGCCCTCTACGATTTGGGAAATTATTGTGGTATAATTCATACCGGAAGTTAATTTGAAGGGGGAATCTCTGGAACTATGGATATCTTTAATAATATCGGTCGACTATTAAAGAAGTACCTACCAATAATTTTGATCATGGGCTTACTGGCGGGATGTGGGCAACCCAATCCCATGGAAACTGCAAAATCCTATACCGATGCATGGACCAAGCTGGATTTTGAGGGGATGTATGAAACCCTGTCCCAAGAAAGCCAGGAATCCATAGCCAAGGATAATTTTGTAGAAAGATATGAAACCATATTTTCTGCCATCGAACTTAACAGTATCGACTTAACCCTACAGGAGATCTTAATTGAAGGGGATGAGGCCTATCTTCCCATCGATGTGGTCTTTAATACAGGTACAGTTGACTCCTTTGAAACCCGGTACACACTCCCATTAGTTCTGGAGGATAAACAGTGGAGGATAGTTTGGACACCCTCTCTCATCTTCCCAGACATGGATCAGGAGGATCAGGTAAGAATAACCAGCCAGCATGCCCTTCGCGGGGATATCCTGGATCGGGAGGATAACCCCATAGCAATTGAGGGTGAGGCCTATACGGTTGGGGGTGTTCCCGGTAAAATTCCGGATCGGAAGGAATTTGCCAAAGCTCTGGCGCCCTTACTGGAATTAAGCGAAGAAAAGATATTGGATGAGCTCTCAAAGGATTGGGTAAGGGATGATACCCTGGTACCCCTGAGGAATTTTCCCTTGAGCATCAGCGCAGAGTTCAAGGACAAGATTTTATCGGTAAAGGGAGTTATGCTGGTCACAAACCTTGTGACGGATTCACGACGCTATCTGAACAACGAACTGTATTCCCATATAGTAGGTTATGTGCAGAGGGTAAGTGCAGAGGATCTGGAGGAGAAGGAAGGTTACCGGGATAGGGACCTTATCGGCAGGCAGGGAATTGAAGCCTCCATGGAGGAACATCTCCACGGGATTTCCGGCTACAGCCTATATATAAGGGATGCAGACGGCAATAAAAAATCCACCATCGCTGAGATACCCGCCAAGCATGGGAATACCATCCGTTTGACCTTGGATCCGGATCTTCAGGCAACAGCCCACAAAGCCCTACAGGGCCATGTAGGATCTGTAACCGTGCTAAACGGGAAGACCGGCGAGGTACTGGCCATGGTCAGCTATCCGGATTACAATCCTAACATATTCCCCAACGGCGTCCTTCCCTCTTCATGGAAAGCGCTGACAGAGCATCCGGATAAACCCTTTATCAACCGCTCTACCTATGCCCTCTATCCTCCGGGCTCCACCATAAAACCCTTTAGCGCTGTAATGGCTCTGGAAGAAGGGGTAGTAAATCCCAATACCGTAGTGGAAGAGGCCCAAAAGCGTTCCTGGACTCCCAAGCTCGAGGATTGGAATGCGCCGCCCATCGTTCGGACGAATCATCCGGAAGGCCCTGTAAACCTGGATAAGGCCCTGGTATGGTCCGACAATATCTTCTTTGCCTGGGCTGCCTTAAAGTCCTCCTATGATACCATGGAATCCTATGCCAACAGGTTTGGATTAGGACAGCCCTTGCCTTTTGATGTTCCCGTTTCACGGTCCATCTTAAAAAGACAGGAAACAACCTGGTCCAAGCATCTGCTGGCCAGCTCCGCCATCGGACAGGGCGAGGTCCTGGTAACGCCACTGCAGATGGCGGCTATGTACACGGCCTTTATAAACCAAGGTGACATGGTGCTACCAAAGATTATAAAGGATATAAGGTCTCAGGAAGGAGAGATCCTTGAAGAATTTGAAAGGGAGGTTTGGATTCCTTCCGCCATCCCCCAAAAATGGGTGGATACCATCTTGCCCTCCCTTATAGGGGTAGTGGAAGACGAAGGTGGAACAGGACGTAGACTGGCCATAGACGGCCTTACCATAGCCGCTAAAACGGGTACAGCCCAAAAGGATAACAAGGACGACGAAGAGAAAGAGGAAATAGCCTGGCTGGCAGCCTTTACCCCGGACTCCCAGGATCCCCTGGTTGTTGTGGTCGCCCTTGAAGTACCGGCTGGAGAAGGCAGGGAAAAATTCGATATAGTAAAAGAAATTTTTATGAAGTATTATGGGATATCACCCGAAGATGAGGAATACTAAAAAAGCCTGTCTTATAAACAGGCTTTTTTAGTATTCTTTTGATCTTGAGCTGCTTTATTTTCTTAGTTAATGGGCTCTTGATCGCCTATTACCATCGTAAGAGCAACTGTTTGTATTACTAATTCAACACACATAATCACCTGCTATGCTAGTTCTGCCTACGCCTCCGTTTTAAACAATGAAGTGGCATTTTCAAAGGTTATTCTCCTCACCTCATCCGGTGAAATGCCCCTGATCATTGCGATTTTTTCAGCTACCAATCCTACCAGGCCCGGGTCATTTCGTTTACCCCGATGGGGTACCGGGGTCAAATAGGGGCTGTCGGTTTCGATCAATAACCTGTCCAGTGGTATGTTTTCTGCAATCTCTATGGGTCGCTTGGCATTTTTAAAGGTTACAGGCCCTCCCAGGGATATATAAAGACCCAAGTCCAGGAAGAGTTTGGCCATGTCCCAGCTTCCGGAATAGCAGTGCATTACTCCCCCAACCAGCATGTCTTTATTGGATCTAAGGATATCCAGCACATCCTTATGGGATTCCCGGTTGTGGACTATAATGGGCAAACCAACTTCTGAGGCCAGCCCTATCTGTTCTGTGAATATTTTTTTCTGAACTTCCCTGGGGGAAAAGTCATAGTAATAATCCAGTCCTATCTCCCCTATGGCCACAACCTTTTTATGAGCCGCCATGGAACGCAATGACTCTAAATAATCTTCACCTGCGCTGCCGGCTTCATGGGGATGGATACCTACCCCTGCGTAGACAATATCGTATCTTTCCGACAGCTCTATGCATCTTTCGGAGGACTCTACATCAATCCCGGGACAGATGACCCGAAAGACCCCCCTGTCCGGGAGGCCTCGGATCAGTTCGTCTCTATCCTGATCAAATCTTTTATCGTCCAAATGGGCATGGGTATCAAATAGCATATTATCACCTCAGGTTACGGAAGACCCGGATTCTATCTGCCTGTCTGTTGTAACCAGGGACAGTTTACCATCCTTGTCGGATGCTGCCAGGATCATACCCTGGGATAGGTTGCCACGGAGTTTCACGGGCTTTAGGTTTGCTACCAATATGAGGTCCTTGCCCACCAATTCCTCTGCCGAATAGTGTTCTGCTATACCCGATACTACCTGCCTGGTTTCCTCTCCCACCTGCAATTGGAGTTTTAACAGTCTATCGGACTTCTCTACCTTTTCAGCTGCAATGACTCTGGCAACCCTAAGGTCCAGCTTTGCGAAATCGTCTATAGTAATCTCAGACACTTCCTCTGCTTCCTCCTTCTTTTCCTCATCCGTCTTTTGGCCCTTATCATCCTTTTGATCTTCCTCCTTAGACTGTGTCGGCAGATTCTTTTCCAATTCCTCCAATTCCTTCTTAACGTCCAGCCTGGGGAAGATGGGTTCTCCCTTGGATACTCTGGTGCCTGCAAGAATTTTACCAAAGTCAGACAGGCTCTCCCAGGTCTTCAGGATTTCGTCATCCTCAATGCCCAGCTGTCTTCTGATTTCTTTCGGTGTTCCGGGCATAAAGGGGCTTATCAATATCGATATGATTCTCAAGGACTCAGCCAAATTGTATAGTACCGTACCGAGCCTTGGTTTTTGTTCCTCAGATTTAGCCAGAACCCAGGGCATGGTCTCGTCGATGTACTTATTGGTCCTGCTTATCAGCCTCCAGATCTCGGCCAGGGCGTTACTGAACAACAGTTCATCCATGAGCTTCTCTACCTTCCTGGGAGTTTCCAGGGCCAAATGGATCAGGTCTCTGTCCACGTCCTCCAATTCCCCCTGAGAAGGGATAATTCCGTCAAAGTATCTGTCTATCATGGCCACAGTACGACTTAAAAGGTTTCCCAGGTCGTTGGCCAGATCTGAATTTATTCTATTCACCAGAGCCTCATTGGAAAAGACCCCGTCGGACCCAAAGGGAACTTCCCTTAGCAGGAAATAGCGGAGGGCATCCAGGCCGTATCGCTTCTCCAGGATTACAGGATCAACGACATTACCCTTGGATTTTGACATCTTGCCTCCTTCCAGGATCAACCAGCCATGGCCGAAAACCTGCTTGGGCAGTTCCTCTCCCAGGGCCATGAGCATGATGGGCCAGATGATGGTATGGAACCTGACGATCTCCTTACCTACCAGGTGAACATCGGCAGGCCAGTATTTTCTAAACTTTTCGTCATCATCGGTTAAATAGCCCAGGGCTGTTATATAGTTGGAAAGGGCATCGATCCATACGTATATAACGTGGCCTTCGTCGAAGGTGACGGGTATACCCCATTTGAAGGAGGTTCTGGATACGCACAGGTCCTCCAGCCCCGGACGCAGGAAGTTGTTGAGCATCTCATTCTTTCTGGAATTGGGCTG